>CAMLSH010000247.1 GCA_946482625.1 uncultured Opitutaceae bacterium | reverse complement strand
TACGACTTCCCTTATCAATGGGGCTCGAAGCGCACCGGTCCCGACCTCGCCCGCATCGGCGGCAAGTATTCGAATACCTGGCACTACCGCCACATCCTGAATCCGCGCGACATCTCGCCCGGCTCCAACATGCCCAACTATCCGTGGCTGGCGCGCAACGCCACCGAGGTCCACCTCCTCCCCGGCAAGTTGAACGTCCAGCGCACCCTCGGCGTTCCCTACGCTGCCATGAGCCCCGCCGAGATCGCGGCCAATGTCGACGCCCAGTCCAAGACCATCGCCGCCGATCTCCGCGCCGCCGGTGACGACGTCGCCCCTGATCGCGAGATCGTGGCCCTCATCGCCTACCTCCAAAAACTCGGCAAGTCCGAGAAACCCATCGCTGCAGCGGCCAAAGCCGCTTCCGCGAAATGACGCGCTGCGCGCGAATGACCAATGACCACTGAGCAAAAATCCCGCACCGGCCCCCGCCAGGCTCCAGCCTCCGCGTCCTACAACACTCACTAACCTCTCAACCGATCACCGCGACCTCCGACCACTGGTCATTGGTCACTGGTCATTCCCCAAACCATGTTCCGCCGCCTCCTTTTTGAAAACTGGGTCAGCATCTTCACGCTGACCGCCTTCATCACCTCCGCGTCGATCTACGTCAGCTTCGCCTGGCGCGCACTGCGCATGAAGCGACCCCAGCTCGACCGCCTCGCGCAACTGCCCCTCGAGCAAACCGTCGAGATCGCCTCCCGTCATGACGCCTGAAAAACCACAAAACCCTCAGGAAGATCCTGTCCGCCACCACGTCTTCGACGGCATCGCCGAATACGACCGCCGCCTGCCCAACTGGTGGCTGCTCACCTTCTACGGCGCCATCGTCTTCGCTATTTTCTACTGGCTCGACCGCCAGATCTTCGCCGAGGGCGACGACGCCAGCCAGCTCCGCCAGGAGCTCTCCCGCATCGAGGCCGTCAAACTCGCCAGCGCCGGTTCGCGCGACGACGCCAGCCTCTGGAAAATGAGCCGCAACCCCGCCTTCGTGCTCGCCGGGGCCAACACCTTCAAAACCACCTGCGTCAGCTGCCACGGCGCAGAACTCAAGGGCGGCGTCGGTCCCAACTTGGTCGATACAACGTGGATTCACGGCAACACGCCCCTCCAGGTGCTCGCCACCATCGAAAACGGCGTCCCCGCCAAGGGCATGCCCGCCTGGGGTCCCCTCCTCGGCACCAAAAAAGCCAACGAACTCGCCGCCTTCATCCTCAGCCACCACGCCGCGCCCGCCGGCGCGGAGTAACCGTGTGAAAATCCGAAGGACGATTCCCGAATGCCGAATTCCTCCAACACGCCCGGCTCGTCCAATCCGCCCGATCGCACGCCTGCGTCCCCTTTGGCCTTCGACTCGCGACCTTCTGATTTGAAGCCCCGCCCCGCGGGCTTCGCACGCCCGACCCGCGACGCCGTCACGACCATCCGCGACGACGGCTCCCGCCGCTATCTCCATCCGGCGGATGCGCGCGGCCGTTTCGCCACCGCCCGCCTCGCCTCCGGCTGGCTGCTGATCGCGATTTACCTCTCGCTTCCGTGGATCAAGATCGGCGGACACCCCGCCGTCTTCCTCGATGTCGGCGCCCGCCGCTTCCACCTGTTCGGGCTCACCCTCGCGTTTCAAGACATCTGGCTCCTCTTTTTCGCCATCACTGGCCTCGGCTTCGGACTCTTTTTCATCACCGCTCTCCTCGGCCGCGTTTGGTGTGGCTGGGCCTGCCCGCAGACGGTTTTTCTCGATCACATCTACCGTCGCATCGAGCGCCTCCTCGAAGGCGACGCCCCCGCACGCCGCGCCTTGGACGCCGCTCCATGGAGCGCGACAAAAACCTTCCGCCGCGGTGGCAAACACCTCCTCTACGTCCTCGCTTCCGCGACCATCGCCCACCTCTTCATCGCCTACTTCGTGTCCATCCCGGAACTCTGGTCGATGATGCGCGCCGCCCCTGGCGAACACTGGACCGCCTTCCTCTTCGTCGCGCTTTTCAGCGGCGTCCTCTATTTCAACTTCGCCTGGTTCCGCGAGCAGCTCTGCGTCATCATCTGCCCGTACGGCCGACTCCAGTCCGCGCTCATCGACGACCACTCCCTTGTCATCGGCTACGACGAGAAACGCGGCGAGCCTCGCGGTAAACTCGGCATCCCCGACGCCGGCGCCTGCATCGCTTGCGATCGCTGCGTCCGCGTCTGCCCCACCGGCATCGATATCCGGCAGGGCCTCCAGCTCGAGTGCATCGGCTGCGCCGCCTGCATCGATGCGTGCGACGACGTGATGACGAAAATCCATCGTCCCACCGGCCTCATCCGCTACGACTCCCTCGCCGGTCTGCGCGGCGAAAAAACCCGCTGGTTCCGTCCCCGCACCTTCCTGTACGCCGCACTCCTCCTCGTCGGCGCCATCGTCGCCACGCTCTCCCTCTCCACCGTCCGCCCCGCCAATTTCCAGATCACCCGGCTCGGCGGCACACCGTACTTTGTAGAAGAATCCTCGATACGAAACCAGTTCCTCGTCCGTCTCGTCAACAAACGCGACCACGCCCAGCGCTTCACCCTCACGTTGTCCGATCCTTCGATCGTGGTCAGTGGCTGGAGCGACACCATCGAACTCGCCCCGCTCGCCGAAGACGTCCGCCCGCTCATCCTTCAAATCCCTCTCACGAGCTACACCGGCCCCGTCGCCGTGCAGGTCAACATCGCCGGCGCTTCCGGCGCATTTCAACTCGCCCGCACTGTCGAGTTCGTCGGCCCCGATCCCGCTCTCCTCAAGAAAAAGGAGCCCGCCCCATGACCGTCGGCGATCGCAAACTCTGGTTCGGTGTCGGCCTCGGCTTCGCCCTCCTCTTCGGAGCATGGATCGCCCTCTTTACCCTCGCCGCCCGCAACCGCGTCGCCGACGTCCCTCTCGCCACGAAATCCATCCGCCCGTAACTCCCATCGCCTTTCGCCTCGCGCCATTCGCCCCAACCGTGGAACTCGCCGCCCTCAACTCCCCCGCCGCAGCCTTCGTCGCCGGTCTGACGACGAGCCTCCACTGCGTCGGTATGTGCGGACCTCTCGCGTGCGCCTTGGCCCCTGCCCGCGGCGACCGTTCCGATCCGCACACGGTCAACACGCTCTACCAAGTGTCACGGATTCTTGGTTACACCGCCCTCGGCCTGCTCGTCGGCGCCCTCGGTCAAGGTCCGCTCAACGCCTTCGGCGGCGCTCCCCTCCGCGCCGGTCCGTGGCTTTTCGCCGCCTTCTTCCTCCTCGTCGCCTTCCGCCTTGATAAACGCCTCCCCCGTTTCGCCTGGCTCACCCGCTGGCAGTTCCGCTTCCAACAATCCCTCCGCGGTCGCTCCCGCCTCGCAGCCGCTGCCGGCCTCGGCCTCGCCACGCCGCTCCTTCCCTGCGCCCCGCTCTATTTCGTCCTCACCATCGCCGCCTTCTCCGGCTCCGCCCTGCGCGGCGCCGAGTTCATGCTGGCCTTCGCCCTCGGCACGCTGCCGCTGCTCTGGTTCGCTCAGACCAACTACGGCTGGCTCCGCTCGAAACTTTCGCCGCGCGTCCTGTCCCGCACGCAGACCTCCATCGCCCTGATCGCCGCCGCTGTCATGCTTTGGCGGATGCGCGCTGCCTTCGGCTTCGCCGGCCCGTCGTTCGACAACCTCATCTGCTGGGCCACCCCATGAGCGCGCTCGCCTCGCCGCCTCTACCGTCCGCCACCGGCGCGTCCCCCCAGCGCTTCGCTGCTGCCCGCGTTTGCAAACACTGCGGCTCTCCCTCCTTCGACAACGAGTTCTGCTGCGCCGGCTGCGCCTACGTCTTTCGCCTCATCCACGACGCCGGCTTCGACACGTATTACCAGATCAAGGATGCCGTCACTCCGCCGGCCGATATCGCCGCCGCCACACCGCGCGACCACAGCTGGCTCGCCTCGCTCCAGTCGGAAGCCGAAGCCGCATCCGATGGCGCCGAGACCGCGTCGCTCACCGTTTCCATTCAGGGCCTTTCCTGCGTCGGCTGCGTCTGGCTCATCGAAAAAATCTACGCCCGCCAGCCCGGCGCCGGCCGCATCGAGATCAACGCCCAGACCGGCCAGGCGCGTCTCCTCTGGCTCCGCGGTCAATTCGACGCCGCCGCCTTCGCCTCCGAACTTCAGCGTTTCAACTACCTCCTCGGTCCCGCCCACGCCGCCGGCACCGGCCCGTCCGAAAGCCGCCAGCTCTCCCGCCGCCTCGGTCTCTGCGCCGCGTTCGCGATGAACGTAATGCTCTTCACCCTGCCGACCTACTTCGGCCTGGAAGCGGCGCACAAGTACACGCACCTGTTCTCCACGCTCGCGATGGGCTTTGCCACGCTGAGCCTGCTCACCGGCGGCGGCTATTTTCTCAGCCGCGCCATCGCCGCGCTCCGCGAACGCTCGCTCCACATCGACCTGCCCATCGCCCTCGGCATCGTCGGTGCATTCCTCGGATCTTTCTACGGCTGGATCACGCAGAACGAGACGTATCAGTATTTCGACTTCGTCAGCGGTTTCATCGTGCTCATGTTGCTCGGTCGCTGGGCGCAGATCGTCGCGGTGGAACACAACCAGCGCCGTCTCCTCAGTGAACAACCCGCCCCTCCCCGCGTTCCCGTCTACGCGTCCGATGGCACGCGCTCCGAGATTCCGCCCGAACAGCTCCAGCCCGGTCAACACTTCGGCGTCGCTCCCGGCCAGACCGTCCCCGTCGATGGCGTGCTCGCCACGCTCGAAGCCGGCCTGAGCCTCGCGTGGATCAACGGCGAAGCCGCTCCGCGCCTCTTCCGCGCCAGCCAGCGCATTCCCGCCGGCGCGCAAAATATTTCCCACGAGGAGATCCGCATCATCGCCACGCAGACGTGGACCGGCTCGTTGCTCGCCGAGTTACTAAAACCCGTCACCCGCGCAACCTATCGCCACCGCCTGATCGAACGCGTCATCCAAGGCTATCTCGTCGCGATCCTTGGCGCCGCCGCCATCTCCGGCATCGCTTGGTGGTGGCTCACGGGCGACGCGATCCGCGCCGGCGCCGTCGTCACCGCCGTCCTCGTGGTTTCCTGCCCTTGCGCACTCGGGCTCGCCTTCCCGCTCACCGACGAAATCGCCACCGTCATTCTGCGCCGACGCGGCGTCTTTGTCCGCACATCGGATCTCTGGCCCCGCCTCGCTCGCATCGACCGCCTCGTTTTCGACAAGACCGGCACGCTCACCCTCGAAACGCCCGAGCTCCAAAATCCTGATACACTCCGCGATCTTCCTCCCGACGCGCGCAGCGCCTTGCTCACCATGGTCGCCGATAGCCCGCATCCGACCAGCCGCTGCCTCCACGCCGAACTCCTCGCGCTCGCCGATACCGTTCCCACCTTGGCCACGCCGCGCGAAGTGATCGGCTCCGGCCTTGAGCTCGGTCCTTGGCGCCTCGGCCGAGCCGATTGGGCAACGTTCAGCCGCGCCCCTCGCGCCGTCACTCCGCACGAAACCGTCTTTACGCACCACGGCCGGATCGTCGCCACCTTCACCTGCCGAGACACCGCCCGCGCCGATGCCCGCGAGGAGATCGCCGCGCTCGCCGCACGCGGTCTCGGCACCACGATTCTCAGCGGCGACGCGCCCGAAAAAGTCACCCGCCTCGCCGCCGAGCTCGGCCTTCCCGCCGACCGCGCCCTCGGTGGACACTCCCCGCGCGACAAAGCCGCCTGGCTCGATCGCCACCAAGCCGCCCGCACACTCATGCTCGGCGACGGCGCCAACGACTCCCTCGCGTTCGACCGCGCCCTCGTTCGCGGCACGCCCGTGATTCACCGCGGCCTGCTCGAACAAAAAGCCGATTTCTATTTCCTCGGCCGCGGCATCGGCGGCATCCGCGCACTCTTCGAAGTCAACGACGCCCGCGCCCGCACCCACCGCGCTCTCCTCGCCTTCATGATCGCGTACAACGCCGTCGCCGTCGGCCT
>CAMLSH010000246.1 GCA_946482625.1 uncultured Opitutaceae bacterium | reverse complement strand
TGCGGATGAATTTGAAACTCACGACGCTCAATCTCGCCTTGCCGACGGTCGCGGCGGAAAAAACGCCGGCGCGTCCCGACGAGTTGATTCGCACGCTCGAAGAGATGGAGATGAAATCGACCCTGGCCGATGCGCAGAAGCGTTATGGCGGAGGGCAGGGCGAGTTATTCTGACACGAAAAAAGCCGCGGGTGAACGCGGCTTTTTTCGTGGGTGTGAGGACGTGAGTCGTCGGGCTTACTTTTTCGCCATCGGCGGCGTGGATTGTTTCTCGAGTTCTTCGAGGCCTTCTTTGGAGACGCCTTGAGGATCGAAGATGTATCCGACGCTGTGGACCGTGCGGAACGAATCCAAACTGAGGCCGTTGGCGCGGAAAAGTTCGCGGACCTTCACGATGTATTGGTCGAGCGAGCGGCTCTTCACGTCGGCGTGGATGCCCCAGACCGAGTGGATGAGCGCCTTGCGCGTAATCACGACGCCTTGGTTTTGGTTGAGGTACGAAAGGATGCCGAGCTCCTTGCGGCCGATCTTGGTGACGGTGCCGTTGGGGAATTCGATCTCGAGGCGGATCGGAGTAACTTTGGCGCCGCAGAAATCGAAGGCTTCGTCGCTGATCTTGGCGTTCTTGGTGACGTTGAGATCGGCCATCGATTCGGCGCGGCGGAGCACGGCGCGAATGCGGGCAACGAGTTCCGGGTAGCTGAACGGCTTGGTGATGTAGTCGTCGCCGCCCATATCGAGGCCGCGGACTTTGTTCGTCTCGAGCGCGTTGCCGGTGACGAAAATCGTCGGGATGGAGATGTCGCTTTTCTTCAACTCATCGAGGAGCTGAAAGCCGGACTGGTCGGGGAGATTGACGTCGAGCAGCAGGAGATTGGCGAAGTTCTTTTTGAGGAAACGGGCGGCGAGAGCGCAGCGGTTGTACCACTGGGTTTGCATCCCGGCTTCTTCGAGGTGGATGGTCATGAGCTTTGCCAGTTCCTCCTCGTCTTCCACTATCAGGATCAGGGGCTTTGGAGCGGATCGCATAAAGTGTGGCGTCGTCTGTCGACGCGTAGGTTTTTTTACAACTGCTCGGACACCTGTCAAAGGAAAGCTGTAAAAATCTAAACATCCATCGGCCTGCCTTCGCGGATTCTTAAGCGAATTTTACACAGAAGCGGCTGACAGCGAGGGCGCGGCGTGAATTTGACTTGAACGGCTTACGAGCGGCGTGTGCCTTGGGCCGCGTGTCTGACCCAATGCCGCTTCTGATGCTCGGTCTGCCAAAGGGCAGCCTCGAGGAATCCACGAAAAACCTGTTCGCCAAGGCAGGTTGGAAAATCACGACGAGTTCGCGCTCCTACAAGCCGTCGATCGACGACCCGGAGCTCGATGGACGATTCGTTCGAGCCCAGGAAGTGAGTCGTTATGTGGAGCATGGGTTTTTCGACTGCGGGCTGACGGGCTTTGACTGGATTCAGGAAAATGGCTCCGACGTGGTCGAAGTCTGCGACCTGATCTATAGCCGCGCGTCGGTGCAAAAATCCCGCTGGGTGCTGTGCGTGCCCGAGAACTCGCCGGTGAAGAAACCCGAGGATCTCGCCGGCAAACGCGTGGCGACCGAGATGGTCGGCACGGTGAAACGCTATTTTGCCGAGAAGAACATCCCGGTTGACGTGGAGTTCTCTTGGGGCGCCACCGAGGTGAAGGTGCCCGATCTGGTCGACGCGATCGTGGACATCACGGAAACCGGCAGTTCGCTCCGCGCGAACAAGCTCCGGATCGTGGATACGCTCCTCACGACGAACACGAAGTTCATCGCCAACAAGGCCAGCTGGGCGAATCCGGCGAAGCGCAAAAAGATCGAGACCATCGCCCTTCTGCTCGTGGGTGCGTTGGAAGCGGGCTCGAAGGTTGGGCTGAAACTGAATCTTCCCAAGGCCGCGCTCGACGCGGTCATCAGCAAACTCCCATCGCTGCGCAATCCGACCGTCTCGCAGCTCAGCAATCCCGACTGGATCGCGCTCGAGACGATCATCGACGAGAGCGTCGTTCGCGAAATCATTCCCCAGCTCAAGTCGCTCGGCGCCGAAGGCATCGTGGAATATCCGCTGAACAAGGTCGTGTATTGAAAAAGCGCGCGAGCTGCATTCGTTCGCAGTTCACACGGCTCTGTTTGTTGTCGGTGTCATTTTAACTCTGACCGCGCCGCTGGAAGGCGCGGTTGTTTTCAACGCTTACTCTCATGTCCAAAGTCACGCTCGGTCTGCTCCAACACGCCTGCACCGCCAACCCGGCGGAGAACCTCAAAAAATCCCTCGCGCTCGCCGAGAAGGCGGCGAAGCAGGGCGCTCAGATCATCTGCACGCAGGAGCTGTTGTGCTCGCAGTATTTTTGCCAGAGCGAGGACCACGAGCATTTCAAACTCGCTGAGCCGATCCCCGGACCGAGCACGAAGGCGTTTCAGAAAATCGCGAAGAAGCACGGCGTCGTGATCATCGCGTCGCTCTTCGAGAAGCGCGCGTCGGGTCTTTATCACAACACCGCCGTCATCATCGACGCGGATGGCTCGCTGCTCGGCATCTACCGGAAGATGCACATCCCGGATGATCCGCTCTTCTACGAGAAGTTCTATTTCACGCCGGGCGATACAGGCTTTCGCGCGTGGGACACGAAGTTCGGCAAGATCGGTGTGCTGGTGTGCTGGGATCAGTGGTATCCCGAAGGCGCGCGGCTCACCGCGATGCAGGGCGCGGAGATTCTTTTCTACCCGACGGCCATCGGATGGCATCCGAAGGAGAAGGCTGAGTACGGCACCAATCAGCATGGCGCGTGGGAAACGATTCAGCGTTCACACGCGGTCGCGAATGGCTGCTACGTGGCCTCGGTCAACCGCATCGGTTTGGAGAAAATCAAAGGCGTTGGCGGAGATGGTTTGGAATTCTGGGGACAAAGCTTCGTCGCCGGCACCAGCGGCCAGATCCTAGCGAAGGCCAGCACGGATAAGGAAGAAGTGCTCATTGTCCCGATCGAGCTCGGCAAAGTGGATACGACTCGCACGCATTGGCCGTTCCTCCGAGATCGTCGCATCGACGCGTACGGCGATCTCACGAAGCGCTTCATCGATTGAGGGACGGCAGGGATTGAATGTGGAAATCAGGAAGGCTGGAAACGGAGTTTCTGAACGCCTCTTTCCGTAGTTCAGTCCTTTCGGTTCGTCCCTGACTTCCCGCTTTCAACACCATTATCTCGGTGACCTCACTTCCTGTGGCTTCGAAAAAAAATATCGCTTCGGTTTCAAAAACCTCCACCCCCGCTTCGCTCGGTTTTCGCATGCCGGCCGAGTGGGAGCCGCAGACAGCCATCTGGCTTTCGTGGCCGCACAAACGCGCGTCCTGGCCCGGGTTTTTCCGACCGATCCCGTACAAGTTTGCCGAGATCGTCGCGACGATCAGCCGCTTCGAGGAAGTGCGCATCAACATCGCCAAGCCGCTCCAGAAGCGCGCGTGGTCGTTGATCGAAAAAGCCGGCGCCGATCTCGCGAAGGTCACGTTCTACGATCATCCGACGAACGACGCGTGGTGCCGCGATCACGGGCCGATCTTCGTGAAGAACGACAAGACGGGCGAAGTCGCTTTGACCGATTGGGATTACAACGCGTGGGGCGGCAAATATCCGCCGTTCGACAAGGACAACGAGATCCCGCCGAGCATCGCGAAGAAACTCAAGATGCGTCGCTTTGAGAAAAAGATGGTGCTCGAAGGCGGCTCGATCGACGTCAACGGCGCCGGACTTCTCCTCACGACTGAGGCGTGTCTGCTCCACAAGAACCGCAACCCCGATCTCACGAAGGAACAGATCGAGCAGAACCTCCGCGATTATCTGGGCGTTCACACGATTCTCTGGCTCGGCGACGGGATCGTGGGCGATGACACCGATGGACACATCGACGACCTCAGCCGTTTCTTCCGCGAAGACGGCATCGTGACGGTGCTCGAGTCGAACAAGCGCGATAAGAACTACCCGATCCTGCTGGAGAATTTGGAGCGACTGCACGCGTTGCGGACGCCTAACGGGAAGAAGTTCAAGATTGTCGCGCTGCCGATGCCGAAACCGTCCTTCTGCGAGGGCCAGCCGCTGCCGGCGAGTTATGCGAATTTTCTCATCATCAATGGCGCGGTGTTGATGCCCGCGTTTCGCCAGCCGAAGAAGGACGACGAGGCGCTTGAGGTGTTGGCGTCGTGTTTTCCTGATCGTGAAATCATCCCCATCGACTGCCTCGATCTCGTGTGGGGTTTGGGTACGCTGCATTGTATTTCGCAACAGCAACCGGCTTAAGGTGTCTGAGCATTTCCCCGTGAAAAAAATCCCCGCCCTCGTGTTCGCCGCAATCGTCCTTGTCGTCGCCGGATGTGAATCCGGATCGAAATTGCCCGCCGCGTTTCGTGAGCGGATCTCGCCGACCTACCGGACGCATGTTGTCACCGTGGAGCAGAAGCCGGCCTACGAGGCGGCACGGACCGCGTTGCGGAAGATGAATTTCAAGATCACCAGCGGCGGCGCGGCGCAGGGAAAACTGGAGGCGATCAGCGTGCTTCAGCCGGGCGATGGCGCGCGTTCCGCCCGGCAGATTTCGTTGAGCGTGAAACTCGCCCCGGCGCCGACCAAGGGCACGGAGGTGTCTGCGTTGTTTTCGGAGATTCGCGAAGACGAGTTCAGCAAACGCGAAGGCATGGGCACGTCCACGCCGATGCAGGATACGCCGCTGTATGAAGTGTTTTTCCGTCACCTCGACGAAGCGCTGACCGCTGCGGCCGAGTAATCGCCGGCGGTCGCTCCGGTGATCAGCGGGACCCTGTTCCGGGAGTTTTTTCCGTGTTTGTTTTCCGGACGTAAGCGATCAGCGCCACCCCCGCGAGGAAGACGAAGAACGAATAAAACGTGCCGCGGCTGAACATGCCCCAGATCAGCGAAACATCGGCGTCGGGTTCGCGGAAACGTTCACCGATTATCCGCATGATGGCGTATCCAATAAGAAACTCCCCAGCGAGCTGGCCGGGACGCACGCGGACGATCGCACTCTTCCAGAAGCGCAGTTGCAGATAGGCGAGCAGCAGGGCGCCTTCGAGAAAGGCGGCATAAAGCTGCGAAGGATGACGGGGCTCCAACGGGTACGGGCTGTCCGGGAAAATCACCGCCCATGGCACGCTGGTAGGGATGCCCCAGAGCTCGCCGTTGATGAAGTTGGCAATACGTCCGAACATCAGCCCCAGCGCTGCGGTGGAGACGATAACGTCGGCGAGATGGAGAAACGAAACCTTCGTGCGCCGAGCGAACCAAGCGATCGCCGCGGTGACACCGACGAAGCCGCCGTGGCTGGCCATGCCGCCTTCCCAGATGCGGAAAAAACTCAAGGGATCGTCGAGAAGCTGGCCGGGGTGATAAAGGAGGAATGAGCCGATGCGGCCGCCGAGCATTACGCCGATGACGATGGCGATGAGCAGATCGCCGTTTTGCGCGGTCGTGAGCTGAGAGCGCCCGGTGCGCGTATAGCGATGCAGGAGCCAAGCGGCGCCGAGGAATCCGAGGACGTATGCGAGGCCGTACCAACGCACGCCGAGGGTGTCGGAGAATTGGAGGAAAGGGACGAATGGGCTTAGGTCGTGTGTCCAATAAGCGAGCGGCAGCATGGGCGGGTTTCATCTCAGTTCGCCGCGAGCGAGCCAAGCGGAGAGTGCGGGCGTGGGTATGCGCGAGAGATGCGGGTTCGTCTCGCGGCGAGCTGGCGGCGACGTGCTCAGGTTTTCGAGCGTTTCCTAGCGGACGGAATCTGGAGATGAAACGAAGCGGTCGCCAGGACACTGCCGTTGACGAGCAACTCGATGCGGTGCTCGCCAGCGTAGTGCGTGCGGGTGGTGAAATTCTTAAAGTGCTGGCTCTTCTTTAGGCTCACGCGGCCATGGGCGGGGAGATCGAGTTCGGAGAGTTTGAAGACTTTGCGGGAGAGGCCACCGGAGGCTTTCACG
>CAMLSH010000245.1 GCA_946482625.1 uncultured Opitutaceae bacterium | reverse complement strand
AGCGGCGCGAACCGCAGCGTGCCCGCTTTATCGATACGCAGCAGCAGCCGCACGCACGCATTGCACAGCCCACACGTCCCGTCGTACATCAACAACGGTGTGCGACGAAGATTTGGCGTGGGTACGTTGGCGACCATGGATGAATCCGGTGGGAGGGCGTCACGAAAATCTCCCGGATCGGCCCAGTGTTTTTGCGGAGCGCCCCGCCGCCAATCCCAAAAACTCCCTCCGCGTTACACCGCAGAGCATGCGCACAAATGCGTAGTGACTTTTGCGAATACGCGCGGCGTTGAACTCCACGTTTCGCCCTCGCAGCTAGTAGGTGGGCCGCCGTCACCGGGGCCCGCATCACAAAAACATCCGTCCTCACGCTCCCATGAAAACACTGCAACGTCTCCACCTCTCCCTCACCCTGGTCACGCTCACGCTCGCGCTGGGAACCACCGCCCTCCATGCCGCCGTTGGTGACATCACCGTCACCAACGAGCCTTACAGCGCTGTCTCCGTCTCTACAGGAACCACGCTCACCGTCGCCGATCCAGCCGCCGGCGCCATCAAGGGCGGCACGGGCACCACCGTGTCGACCGCCGTGCTCCGCATCACCACCAACGAAACCACAGACCGCAAGGTCCAGGTCTCGCAGACCGGCGTGCCCACCGGCGCCACCCTCACCGTCGACCTCGGTACCATCACCACCACCGCCATCACCCAAGTTAACAGCGGCGCTCCCCTCACCGTGACGGGCACCGACACCGACTTCATCACCGACATCAACAACTACGCCTCCAACGTCGAGGATCCGTCAGGCCTTCCTCTCACCTACGTCCTGACCCTCGGCCAAAACACGCCCCACGGCACCGCCAACATCAACGTGACCTACACCATCCTCGCAGAGTAGCCGCCGCTCCGCCCGCCCCTCCTTCCCCGGCTTCTCATGAGCAGTCCGATAACCCGCCGGGCCCGCTTCGCTACGCGATGCGCCGGATCGCTGGCCGGCCTGCTCATGCTCGCCCGCCTCCCCGTCGGCGCGGTCAACACCTTCGATTTCGTCGACGGTGCTTCGCAATCGCAGACGATCAGCTTCGCCCACCTCGCCGGGGGGCCGGGCGCCGACTATGTCGACCGCATCCAACTCGGCAACGCCTTCACCGTGCGCATCAACTCCGACCAGGCCTGCCGCATCTCCGTGCAGCGCCAGATCACCGGAAACTGGTTCGTCGAGGGACAGCTCCTCGTGCAAATCGTCCAGATCGGCGCCATCCCCGACGAGCGCACGCCTGTCGCCGTCGACACCTCCGGCGCCACACTGCTCGACAGCCCGCAACAGCTCACCGAGCAGACGTACGCGCTGCGTTACCTGTTCGACGGGATGACGGTTAAAAACTCCCCCGGCAACTACACGACCGGGATCATCTTCACGGTAACCGATCTGGAATGAAAACGCCGCGCCTCCTCGTCATAGCCGCGCTCGGTGCGCTCGTCGTCGCCTCCAACCAGGCGCAAACCGCCGAGCCTCCGCCGCAAGCAACCATCATCGTGAGCGGCGAACTCACGCGCGAATTTCAGCTCGGCTCCGGCAGCTCCGCCGAGGGCCAGCTGGTGCTCCGCAACACCTCCGCGACGCCTGGCCGTGCGCGCCTGTACCAGGTCGACTACACCCTGGATGCAGGCGCGCACGTGTACGGCGAAGCCGGACAACTCGCACGCTCCAACGCCGCCTGGATCGAGCTCGGCGAACGCCAGCCCGAACTCGCTCCGGGCGAAACGCGCATCGTGCCCTTCAAAATCTCCGTCCCGTCCACGCCCGCGCTTAGCGGCACCTACTGGAGCATGATCATGGTCGAAGGCCTTTCCCCCGACACCGACAACACGCGATCCAACAAGATCTCCGTCCAGTCCGTGATCCGCTACGGCATCCAAGTCATCACCCAGATCGGCGGTACCGCCGTCGCGAAGCCCACAATCTCCCGCCAGAATATCGCCGTCGAAAAAGGCCAGCGCTTCCTCTGCTTCGATCTCGCGAACAACGGCGAACGCTGGCTCCAGCCCAAGATTGAGGTGCGCCTGTTCGACCACGAAGGCCTCCCGCTCGCCGTGCTCCCCTCGCCCAAAAGCCGCATCTATCCCGGCACCACCGCACCACAACGTTTCGATCTCTCGCGGTTCGCCCGCGGCGACTACCTCGCCCTCATCGTGCTGGACAGCGACGACGAACTTTACGGAGCCCAGTACAGGTTCCACCTCGATGATTGAGTGAGCCGTTTCCACTGCAGCTTTCGCCTGCTGGCCGCGCTCCTCGCCGGCTCGGTCAGCCTGCCGCTGTCTGCCGCTCCGCAGATCTCCATCCGCAGCGGCCAGTCCGCCGTGGTTGCCCCCGGAGGCTTCTTCTCCGCCACGCTCGCCGTCCGCGAATCCACCGACGCCGCGCCCGGACAGGTTCTCCGTGAATCACTCCTCCTCCCTCCTGGCTGGGCGGATTTGTCCCCGGCCGGGCTCGCCTTCGTCCCAACCGCCGCTGGACAGATCCGCGTAGTGGCCGTTTCCGTACCGCGCACCGCCGCCGCCGGCGACTACACCTTGATTTACTCCGTCGGCCCTGAAGCCGAACCCGAGATCGCCCTAGCCCGCATCGAACTGACCATCAGCGTCCCGGCGGTGACTGCCCTGCGGATCGAAAAAGAAACCGCGCCCGAACGACTCGTCGCCGGCGACCGGCTCAGCGCGACCTGGCGGCTCATCAACCAAAGCAACCACCCCGGCGCACTCGCGCTCAAAGCCCGCAGCTCTCTCGGTTTTCCCGTCACCCTCACCACCGCCACCGCCCGGTTGCAGCCTGGCGAAAGCCTGCTCGTCACCGCAACCGCCACGACCCCCGCCCAGCTGCGCGGCGAACAGATGCACAGCCTCCTCCTTGAGGCACAGCTCCAGAATGGCGGCGAAAACACCCGCCAGGTCCTGGCCGCGCAGACCCGGCTATTGCCTCGTTTCACCACCCACGAGCAGGTGGAAAACGATTTCCGTGTCTCGCTCCGCACCACCGCGCTCCAGCGAAAAACGCGCGGCCGCGAAGCCTTCGGCCTGCAATCGGAGCTCGCCGGAAACGGCTTCATCGACGCCGAGCGCACGCGCCGGATCGACTTCCTCCTGCGCGCCGAACCGTTCGGCGGCCCCTCGCGCGTGCTTCCTCGTGGCCGCTACAGCTTCACCTACCGCAGTCCCGCTCTCGACCTGCTTCTCGGCGACACCCAATTCTCCCTCTCGCCGCTCACCCAGCGCTGGCTCTCCGGCCGCGGAGCCGGTGTCGCATACCGCGCCCGCTCTGCCTCCGCCGGTGTTTACTACGCGGATACGCCTTGGCAGATCCCCGACACGCACCAGCTCGGCACCTTCCTCCAAGTCGACACCAGCCCCCGCGTGCGCCTGCGTACCAATCTCCTCGTGCGCGACAACGACGCCTCCACGTCCCGTCCTGCAACGCGCTCCGTGCTCCCGAGCCTTCAGCTTTTTCTCAAGCCCGACCCAACCACCTCGCTCGAACTCGAAGGCGCGCTCAGCGACAACCGCCACGATTCCACCGGCGACGCCTGGCGACTCCGGCTCAAAGGCCACCGCGGCGACGATTTTCACTACGACCTCGAACACCTCCGCGCCTCGCCCGACTTCTTCGGCTACTACCACGACGTCCGCTCCACCTCGGGAAATGCCTACTGGAAACTAAACTCCGACTGGCAGATGCACGGCTCTCTTCTCTCGTCCCGCGACAACCTCGCCCGCAAACCCGAAAAAATATCCGCTACGCAAACCGACACCGTCACGACCGGCCTCGACCGAAAAATCTCCGAGCGCGTTTCACTCTCCGCCGACCATTACTTCACCGAAGTCCGTGACCGGATGCCCAGCGGGCGTCCCGGCTTTTCTCAAAATTCCCTCGCGCTCGCCGCCTCCGTAAGCACCCGCCCCGCGAGCTTCCGCGCAACCGTCGAAGAAGGCGCCCGTCACCGGCGCACCTCTCCCGGACAGACCGACCGCTACACCTATTTTTCGCTGCTGAGTGTTTTCCGCCCGCGCATCGGCGGCGCCTATTCGCTCTACGCTGGCACCGGCGACAGCCGCTACAACGCCGGTCAGCGCGAAACCACCGCCAGCGCCACCGGCCAATGGGCGCTCACCGAATCGCTCCGCGCCCAAGCCATCTACTCCCGCACTGAATATCGCGGCCTCTCGCGGCAGACACAGACCTCCGCCGAAGCCAGCCTCGGCTACGAATTTCGCGGCGGCACCACGCTCGACCTCGCCCTCCGCACCACCGGCTACAATCGCCAGCAGCAGGAACGCACCCTCTTCTTGAGTTACCGCGTCCCGCTGCCCACGCCTTCACTCACGCGACGCGAATCCGCCAGCCTCGCCGGAAAAGTTATCCTGCTCTCCGCCGACACGGACAAACCACTCGGCGGCGTAATCCTGCGCCTCGGCAAACTCCAAGCCGCTACCGACCAAAACGGCCGCTTCGTTTTCCCCTCAGTCCGGCCAGGCCGCCACGAACTGATCGTCGACACGCACTCGCTCGGCATGAACGTCGTGCTCGCGCAAAGCGCGCCAATCATCGTCGAACTCGAACGCGGCAAACGCGCCGAAGTCACCGTCGACGCCGCACCCGCCGCCCGTCTCGACGGCGAGGTCATCCAATACCAAACCCGCCTCACCACCAGTGCCCAACTCATCGGTGAAGCTCCGCCCGAGTACCAACGCTCCAGCGGTCTCTCCAAAATCCTCATCGAACTCCGCCGCCCCGGCGAACGCGTCCACCGCACCTATTCCGACGAGCACGGCCGCTTCGGCTTCGACCGCCTCCCACCCGGAGATTGGACGCTGACCATCGACGAACAAACGATCCCCGAACGCCATCGCGCCGAGCAAAAGGAGCTCCCGCTCTCCCTCACCGGCGGCACCACCAAACAAGTCAGCCTCCGCGTCCTCCCCGCCGTCCGCAAAATGCACCTGCTCGACGACACCACCCTCCTCCCCACCGCCCGCTAACGCACGCGCGCTCCGCCCGTCGGCCCAAACTCCACTCCCCACAACCGCCCCTTTCTCCCAAACAAAGTGTCACGTAATACGTGACACTTTGTTTTCCGCTCCCCAACGTTTCCGTCGATGAAAACATCGCACCCTCGGCTGGAGGCGGTGCTGGCGGTTTCAGGGGCGCTGGCAGAAGCCGCCGCGTTCGCCGCTCGCTCCGCACATCGTCAACTGCTTCGCGCCACCCGCCCTCGCCGCGGGCAGACCCTTCGTCCCGGCGTGGATACTCCGCTCTGGAATGAGCTCGTCATCGCACTGCGCGCAAAACTCATCCGCTACGGCGACAAGGCCCGCCTCGCCCGCTTCCTCGGCCTTCCCCGCCAGCGGCTCGACGACTTCCTCCGCGGCCGCCGCGCCTTACCCGACGCCGAACGCACCCTCCTGCTCCTCCACTGGCTCGCCGCCAAGCAAACCGGTAAAGATCTGGCCTGAAAAAGTGTCACGTAATACGTGACACTTTTCCGGGAGGCCGCCCCCGGTCCGCAGATGCTTGCATCGGAAAACACCGGGCCAACGCGTGCACGCGCGACCATCCTAAGATGCCAGATCGGCGTCACTCCGCCGTCCTGTCGCCGCGCTTGTCACACCCGTGTCGCGAAACGTACCGTCCCCCTTCTCACGTTTCCGCGTACGGCTCGTCTTCCACGTTTCACGCCTCCGTCATCACTTCATGCGCATCGGTCCGATCGAACTTTCCTCGCCGCTCTTCCTGTCTCCGCTCGCCGGGTACACCAACCTGCCCATGCGCCTGACCGTGCGCGAACTCGGCGGACTCGGCTGGGCCACCACCGATCTCGTCAACGCCCGCTCCCTCATCGAACGCAACCGCACCGCCCTCAAACTCGTCGAATCCTGCGCCGCCGACCGCCCTCTCGCCATCCAGCTTTTCGGCGCCGTTCCCGAGGAAATGCGCGACGCCGCCATCATCTGCCAGGAACTCGGCGCCGCCTCCGTCGACATCAACATGGGCTGCCCCGTGAAGAA
>CAMLSH010000244.1 GCA_946482625.1 uncultured Opitutaceae bacterium | reverse complement strand
CCGCCTCGAACAACGTGATGATCGTCGCCATCGCCACGTTGAGCGAATCCGCCTGACCCGCCATCGGGATGCGCACCTGCGCGTCGCTCTCCTTCAACCAGAAATCGCTCAGTCCATACTGCTCGCTGCCCATCACGATCGCCAGCGGCCCGCGAAGATCCGTGTTGGTGTGCAGTTCCTTCGCCGCCGGCGTCGTCGCCACGGCGCGAATACCCTTTTCCCTCAACCACGCGCGCACCGGCTGGCTCTCCGCCACCACCACCGGCACCGAAAATAAAACGCCCGTCGAAGCGCGCACCACGTTCGGATTAAACAGATCCGTCACCGGATCGCACACGATCAACGCATCCACTCCCGCCGCATCCGCGCTCCGCAAAATCGTCCCCAGATTCCCCGGCTTCTCGATCGCCTCGACCACGAGGAAAAACGGTTGCGGCTTCAAAACGAGATCGCCCAGTCCGCGCTTCCATTGCGGCGCCACTGCGAGCAGCCCGTCGGGACGCTCCCGATACGCCACTTTTGCGAACGCTTCCTTCGAAAGCTCGAACGCCTGCGCCCCCGCCGCCTGCGCCTCGGCGATCAGCGCCGGCTCGTTCTCGCCCAAAAACCAGTCCGGCGAAAAATAGAGCTCCTGCAACTTCACGCCCTTCTCCAGCGCGCGCCGCACTTCGCGGTAACCTTCGACGAGAAACACGCCCGCCTCATCGCGCGGACGACGGTCGCGCAGCTTCACGAGCTGCTTCACACGCGGATTCTGGAGGCTGGTGATTTTTTCGACGAACATCTGAAAAGGAAAACCACAGAGGACACCGAGAGGCTAGCCGGAGTTTTCGCAGTCCGAGGGTGGAGCGGGCGCTCCGCGCACGCTGTGCGATATCGAAAACCAATCGCCTTAAAAAGCGGGTAACCGCGATGAACGCGCCCTGACCCCGCGCACCCCGGCCGACTTTGCGCTTCCTCTTTCCGCCCCCGCTCTGTGTCCTCTGTGGCTCTGTGTTTAAGAAGAAAAAATTCAACGACCACCCCTTCGCCTATCATCAGGAGATCGAGCTGGAGATCGCCACGCTGACCAATCTCGGCGTCGGCCTCGGTCGCGTTCCGCTTCCTGAAATCGAAAATCCCGAATCGAAAATCGCACCGAGCGAAGCGACAGGATCTACAACTGCCGCCAGCCCCGGCTGGGTCGTCATGGTCGCCTTCGCGTTGCCCGGCGAACGCGTCCGCGCCCGCGTTTTTCGCAACCACAAGAACTTCACCGAGGCCGATCTCGTCGCCGTCCTCACCCCGTCGCCGCACCGCGTCGCGCCCCCATGCCCGCTCTTCGGCCGTTGCGGCGGCTGCCAGTACCAAAACTTCACCTACACCGAGCAGCTCACGTGGAAACGCCGCCAGGTCGAAGAGCTCTTGAAGTACATGGCCGGCCTCGAGTTCCCCGTCGCCCCCGTCATCGGCTCGCCGAAGGAGTACGGTTATCGCTCGAAGATCACCCCGCACTTCAGCCCCCCACGCAACATCGAGCCCGGCGCTTCGCTCAACGAGAAAAACTTTCCCATCGGCTTTCTCCGCCAGGGCACGCGCTTCGATCTTCTCGATGTGCCGCAATGCCCCATCGCGACCGACGCCATCAACGAAAAGCTCCCCGAGGTCCGCGCCAAAACCCGCGCCCGCGCCGCCGCCGGCGAATTCAAACGCGACTCCACGCTGCTCCTCCGCCACGCTCAGGAAGGCGTGATCACCGAATACGACGCCGTCATCCACGAGCAGGTCGGCGACCTGAAACTCCACTTCCTCGCCCGCGATTTCTTCCAAAATAATCCCTTCATTCTGCCCGCCTTCACCGGCTACGTCCGCCAGCAAGCCGCCGCGTCCGGCGCCCGCTTCCTCGTCGATGCCTACTGCGGCAGCGGGCTCTTCGCACTCACCGCCGCGCCCGCCTTCGAGCAGGTTTCCGGCATCGAACTCAGCGCGACGTCCATCAACTTCGCCCGCGAAAACGCCGCCGCCAACGGCATCGCCAACGCCACGTTCCAAGCAGGCGACGCCTCCGCGATCTTCGCCGGACTCACGTTTCCGCCGCGCGAAACCGTCGTCGTCATCGATCCGCCGCGCAAAGGCTGCGACGAAAACTTCCTCAACCAGCTCTTCGCCTTCGGCCCCCGCGCAGTCGTTTACGTTTCCTGCGATCCCGCCACGCAGATGCGCGACCTGAAGCATTTCACCGCCAAAGGTTACACGCTCTCCGCGGTGCAGCCGTTCGATCTCTTTCCGCAAACGCGCCACCTCGAATGCGTGGTGACCTTGCAAGCAGCCGCGCAATAAGCGTCCCGACATCGCCCCCCCCCCTGCGCGACCGCCGCGTTGCCCCTCCAGGCAAACGCAAGCGCCCTTCCGCGGGCCCCGCAATCCGCAGTATCCGCATCGGCATGAGCAGAGAACCCCATTAGCGGGTGGTTGCCATAAGCCCGTATCTGGCTAGCTCATAGCGCAGCTTTCGCCCCGTGCTCATGACTCACCCCCAGCCTGCGGCCCCGACCGCGTTGCTAAATTCCGAGCACGGCGCCGATGTCTATCGGCTCCTCGCGGAACAAGCGGGCATGGTTGTCTACGATCGTCAGCCCGACTGCGGACGCATCGTCTGGTCCGGCGCGACGCACGCTTTGCTCGGTTATACCCTCGAAGAGTTTCAACAGATCAACCTCGAGCAGTGGACCGCGATGATCCACCCGGAGGATCGTCCCGCCACGTTGACGCTTCTCGATCAGGCCAGCCACGGCGCAAAACCGTTCAACGCCGTTTACCGGTTTCTGCATAAGAGCGGGTATCACATCCACGTCCACGACCGCGGCAGTTTTATGACCTTGGACGGCCGCCGCCGGATGATCGGTTCCTTGGTCGACGTCTCCGATAGCCGCCTCCGTGCCCAAGCGCTGACCGGCCTGCTGGAACGTGTCGTGGGTTCTCCCGGACGCGCCTTTTTCGAACAGCTCGCCCGCGAACTCTGGCACACGCTCGATGCCACCCGCGTGTACGTCGGCCGCCTCTCCGACGACGGCGACACCATGCTGCCCCTCGCCGTCTGCCACCGTGGCGAGGCGACAGTGATCGATCCTTTTAAACTCGCGGGCAGCCCTTCTGCGGCGGTGCTGCACCGGGGCGACGGCTTGTTCAGCTGCTGGGGAAACATCGCCGAAGGTCTGCCGGCGCACGCATCGATGTTCGCGAGCTGGGACATCAACACCTACGTCGGCTGCGCTCTCACCACGCCCACCGGTTACCGCATCGGCGTGCTCAGCGCCATGTTCACGCGCCCGCCCGCGCGCCGCGAAGCCGTCATCGCGATCCTCCAGCTCTTCGCCGCCCGCGCCGCCGCCGAGATCGAGCGCCGCGAAACCGAAGGCGCCCTCCGCACGAGCGAGGCGCGTTTCCGCAGCCTCAGCGAAAGCTCGCCGGTCGGCGTCTACCAGTTCGATCCCCAGGGCAACTGCATCTACGTCAACAAACGCTGGACCGAGATCACCGGCATGTCCGCGAAGGATGCCCTTCAGAAGGGCTGGAGGGAACGCCTCCCCACTGACGAGCTCCAGCGCCTGCAAACCGCATGGCTGACCTTCACCCATGGCCCGGGGGAATTTTCTCACAAACTCCGCTTCGCCCATCCCTCCGACGGCTCCACCCGCTGGATACAGTTTCATGCCCGCCGCCTCTTCGCCCCCGGTGGCGAGCTCGGTGGATTCGTGGGCACGATCGACGACATCACCACCGAGATGGAAGCCGAGGCCGAGATCCGCCGCCTCAACGCCAGCCTCGAAGAACGCGTCGCCGAACGCACCGCCCAGCTCGCCGCCGCCAACGCCGAGCTCGAAGCCTTCAGCTACTCAGTCTCGCACGACTTGCGCAGCCCGCTCCGTGCGATCGACGGCTTCAGCCGCGCCATCGCCGAAGACTACGAAGCCACGCTCGATGACAACGGCCGCGATTACCTCCGCCGCATCCGCGAAGCCAGTCAGCGGATGGCTCAGCTGATCGACGATCTCCTCCGCCTCTCCCGCGCCACGCGCACCCAAATGCGGGTTGACGCCACCGATCTCGCCGCGCTCGCCCAAGACGTCGTCAAAGACCTGCGGCATGCCGACACCCCCGGGCGCCGCGTGGAATTTGTCTGCCCTGACACGCTGCCCGCCCGCGTCGACCGCGACCTCATGCGGATCGTTTTGGATAATCTGCTGGGCAACTCTTGGAAATACACCCGCCGCCAGTCGCAGCCCAAAGTGGAGTTTTCAGTCGCTTCCGCGCCCGCCGACGGTCCAGATGCGGGCGCGGCGGTTTACACCGTCAGCGACAACGGGGCCGGTTTCGACATGAAGTATGCGGGAAAACTCTTTGCGCCATTTCAGCGATTGCACACACGTGCCGAGTTTGAGGGCACAGGCATCGGCCTCGCCACAGTTCGCCGTATCGTCACCCGCCACGGCGGCCGCGTCTGGGCCGAATCCTCGCCCGGCCAAGGCACCCGAGTCCATTTTACCCTAAAAGCCCCCTCCGCCGCCTAGCCCGCTCCCTCCGAAGTCCCCACGATGGCCTCCCCCAATCGAAAAATCCTCCTGGTCGAAGACAATCCCGATGACGTCGCGCTAACGCTGCGTGCCTTCAAAAAAAACAGCATCGCCAACGAGGTCGTGGTCGCCACCGACGGACAGGAAGCGCTCGACTGGCTCTTCGCTCAAGGCGCTTACGAGGGCCGCGACATCTCCGATCTGCCCGCCTTCATCCTGCTCGATCTCAAGCTCCCCAAGCTGGACGGCATGGAAGTCCTCCGCGCCATCCGCGCTAATCCAAACACCGCTCTCCTGCGCGTGATCATGCTCACCACCTCACGTGAGGAAGGGGACATCATCGAGAGCTACAGCCTCGGCGCGACCAGCTACATCCGGAAACCCGTGGATTTCGACGAGTTCATCGCCGTCGTCGGCCAGCTCGGCCTCTACTGGCTGATCCTCAACGAACCCGCCCCTGGGCATTAATCCCGCTCGCACCCGCGCACCCATCATGCCCGCCGCTCCGCTTCATCTCCTGCTCGTCGAAGACTCCGACACGGATGAGGCGCTCGTGCTTCTCCACCTCACCCGCGGTGGCTTCGATCCCAAAGTCACCCGCGTCGAGACCGCGGCCGATTTCGAAAACGCGCTCCATCGCGGCAGCTGGGATCTCATCATCGCCGACTACAACCTCCCGACCTTCTCCGGCTTCGACGCCCTCGCGATCTTCCGCCGTAGCGGATTCGATATCCCGTTCCTCCTCGTCTCCGGAACCGTCGGCGAAGAAGTCGCCGTGCAGGCGATGCGCGGCGGTGCGCGCGATTACCTGCTCAAAGATCACCTCACGCGCCTCGCCCCCGCAGTCATCCGCGAACTCCGCGAAGCCCGTCTGCGCGCAGAACGCCGCGCAGCCGATTCCGCCCTCAAAGACAGCGAGCTCCGCTACCGCACCCTCGTGGAAAATTCCCACGACCTCGTCAGCGAAGTCGATCTCCACGGCCGCGTTCACTACGTGAGCCCCAACCACCTCCCGCTCACCGGCTACGACCAGGCGGAACTCGTCGGCACGAGCATTTTCGAACGAATCCATCCCGAGGATCAGGCCTCCGTTCAGGAAAAATTTCACGACCGCAAAGGCGGCGTCCTCTACCGCTACCGCCACAAAGACGGCACCTGGCGCTGGTTCGAATCTTCCGGCCGCGCTTTCACCACCGCCGACGGACGCGAGCACGGCGTCGTCATCACGCGCGACATCACCACGAGCATCGAGGCCGACAACATCCGCAAGAGCCTCGAAGCGCAGCTCCGCCAAGCGCAAAAGATGGAGGCCATCGGCACGCTCGCCGGCGGCATCGCCCACGATTTCAACAACATCCTCACCGGCATCCTCGGCAACATGGAGCTCGCCGGCCTCGAACTGCCGCCCGGGCACCCCGCCCGCGTTTTCCTCCGCGACGCGCTCAAAGCCAGCAACCGCGCCCGCGACCTCGTTGCCCAGATCCTCCTTTTCAGCCGCCGCCGCGACCAACAACGCGTCGTCAGCGCCCT
>CAMLSH010000243.1 GCA_946482625.1 uncultured Opitutaceae bacterium | reverse complement strand
GGTGAGGTTTTGGGCGTTGATGAGGGCGAGGCGCCACTCGGGGAAATGGCCTTCGATGCGAGTCGGACGTTTCGGGTAGTCAGCGATGTTGTTGGAGCCGAGGAGCACGGCGTCGGCTGCGAGGTGGAGCTCGACGTTTTGCTTCAGGAAAAGGGAACCGCTGCGGAATGTCCCATTGGCGAGGACGACGCGGCCGCCGCCTTTTTCGTGGGCGGTGTCGATGGCTTTCTGGATGGCCGCGGTGTCGAGGGTGGCGTCGTCGGCGGTGGCACCGAAGTCAGTCACGGGGAGGTCGGCGGCGCGAAGCGGGCTGAAAGCGAAAGCGGACAGGCAGCCAAGCAAAGAAAGGAGGCGTTTCATGCGTGAGAGCAGGTAATCGTTATTCGAAGGAAAGGTGAGGCGAGAACGCGTTTCACCGGACGGGTCGATTGCAGGGGCGCGCTTTTAAACGCGGGCTCAACGGGCATTTTGCTGTCGGAGGAAGCCCTCGATTTGAGCGAGATTTTCGCGGGCGTTGCGATGAGTGGGATCGAGTTCGAGGGCGCGGCGAAAGGTGGCAATGGCCTCGCTGTAGCGCTGGGTTTGCGCGTAGAGAACTCCGAGGTTGTCGAGCAGTTCGGCGGTCGGTGCGCTGAGTTTGAGCAGCGCTTCGAAGTGCGGAATGGCGTCGGCGGGGCGGCCGTTTTCGGCGTAGGCGGTGCCGAGGTTATAGCGGGTCTGGGGCAGATCGGGATCGAGGGGCAGCGCTATCTCCAGTTGGCGAATACCGTCGGCGGGGCGACCGGACTGGATCAGGCAGATCCCGAGATTCGAGTGAACCCGGGCTGAACCGGGGCTGAGGCGCAGCGCTTTTTCGAGGACGGGGACGGCGTCGGTCGGGCGGTTGCTGCGGCGAAGCCAAGTGGCGTAGTTGTTGACGATCTCGACGTCGTTGGGGGCGAGCTCGAGCGCGGTCAGATACATACGGCCAGCCTCCTCCATGCGGTCGAGCTTCATCAACGTATTGGCGATGTTGAAGCTGTGAGTGGCCTGGGCGGGCTTGAGAGCGACGGCTTGTTGGTAGGCGGCGAGGGCTTTTTCGGGCTGGCTGGTTTCGATGTAGGCGTTGCCGAGAGAGGCGAGGAACTGCGGGTTTTGGGGCGACAACGAGAGGGCGTGCTCGATGGCGATGACGGCTTCAGCGGGACGCTGGAGGTTGATCAAGGCACAGCCGAGGTTGTGGTGGGCGTCCGCGTATTCAGGTATGAGTTCGATGGCGGCGTGGAACTGTACCGTGGCTTCTTCGGCGCGGCCTTCGCGGAAGAGGATTGAGCCGAGATTGTTGAGTGCGCGGACGCTGTCGGGGACGCGGGCGACGGTGTCTTCCCAGATGGCGAGTTCGCTGCGGTAATCGTGGTTGCGGTCGTGCGTGCGGAGTCCGGCCGCGACCAGGAGAACGCTCAGGACCATCCACGCATAGCGTTGGCTCCAGAGGTGAAGCAGAATGGCCGCGGGGACGACGACAGCGGCGAGCGGCAGATACATGCGGTGCTCGGCGACGGTTTGTGTGGCGACGGGGACGATGCTGGAGGTTGGCGCGAGGATCAGGAAGAACCAGGCGAAGGCGAAGCCCGCGACCGGTCGGTTTCGCAGGGCGTGAATCGCGAGACCGAGGAGCACGAGGATCGCGGCGCAAGTGGGGATGATCACCGCGGGATTTTTTTCGACGATGGCGCCGTAGTCGAAAATCAGATTCGCCGGCCAGACCGAGCGCCAGAGATAGCCGACGATCGCGGGGCCTTGGGTAATGGCGTACTCCCACCAAGCGACGTGCGTGTAGCCGACCGTGGAGCCGCGTCCGCCGCTCTGGATGATACATGCCAGAAGCATGATCCAGGTGGCGGCGAGGGAGAGATGGAGTTTCCGGTGTCGTTTCCAGCTGTCGGCGAAGGAGCCGGAAACGAAGGTGCGGTCGTAGAGAAAAACGAGCAGCGGTGCGGAGGCCATGACCTCTTTGGAGGCCATGCCGGCGAGGCAGGCGAAAACCGTAACCAGAAACCAAGGACGTGACGATGCTCCAGGTTTTTCGGTGGCGCGGATGAAGCAGTAGAGGGTGAGCAGGTAGAAAAGACCGACGAGGGATTCTGCACGTTGGATGACGTAGGTGACGGATTCGGTTTGCAGGGGATGCAACGCCCAGAGCGCGGCGGCGCACCAGGCGAGAGGAGTGGCGTGGGTGGAAAAGCGGCGGGCCAGAAGCGGCTGGCGAAGGGTGCGGCGGATGACGCCCCACAGCGTAAGCGCGCCGAGCGTGTGGATGAGGAGGTTGCCCGCGTGGTAGCCGAACGCGTCGGAGCCGTGGATCGCATAGTTGATCGCGAGCGAGAGGTTGAGCAGCGGGCGTCCGCTGGTGGTGATGCCGCTGCCTGAGGGCGGAAACCAGGCGGTGGCGAAGCTGCGGATCGACGGGTTGCTCGTGATCGAGTCGGCGTCGTCCAGCATGAAGGGGACGGTGAAGGAGTTGCTGTAGGCGGCGATCAGCGCCGCAACGAGGACAAGTACACCTGCGATGGTGGCGAAAGGGGATTCCCAGAATGAGGACGGAGCCGGGGCGGGCGGCGGGACGGACATGCGGTTGAGCGCAGCGGCCCCGGACGAGCGAGTCGAGGTCGTTTCGGCGGTTGCGGGGCGGAGAACGAGGAGTGTATCCGAAGGTTGAACGGAGTTTTGGCGGAGAGGAAACTTGCGCACCCGAGGCGTGGTCGCACGATCCCGGCCGGATCACTTTCTCGGGAAACCCTGCGCCATGCCCCAGACTATTCTTATCGTCGAAGACGAGCCGACTATCGCGGATACGCTCGTGTATGCATTGAAGACGGAGGGTTTTGAGCCGGTGTGGCGAACGACGGGCCGCGAGGCGCTGGAAGAACTGGCTCACGCGACGACAGCAGGAAAGGCGGTGGCGCTGGTTGTCCTCGATGTCGGGTTGCCCGATGTGAACGGCTTTGAGTTGTGCAAAAAAATCCGGGCGCAGTCGGTGGTGCCGGTTTTGTTTTTAACGGCGCGGGCGGACGAGATCGACCGGATCGTGGGGCTGGAGATCGGCGGGGACGATTATGTAACAAAGCCATTTTCGCCGCGCGAAGTCTGCGCGCGAGTGAAGGCGATTTTGCGGCGGGGTGCGACGGTGGCTGTGGGGGCGAGTGCGGAGCCGGCGGTGCTGGCAGCTGGCGTGGTGAGTGGCGCGAATGGCGCGGCGAAGGCGGACGAATTTTTTCACGATGTGGAACGATGCGAGGTGAGGTTTCGCGGGCAGCGGCTGGAGTTGACGCGTTATGAGTACCGGCTGCTCAAAACGCTGCTGACGCGGCGTGGGCGGGTGTATTCGCGTGATGAACTCATGACGCAGGCGTGGGAAGATCCGGGAGCGAGTCTGGATCGCACGGTGGATGCGCACATCAAGACGTTGCGGGCGAAGTTGCGCGCGGCGGCGCTGGCTTCGGGTGTCGTTGAGAGCAACGGCGGCGCGGAGCTGGATCCGATCCAGACGCACCGGGGAATGGGATATTCGTTGAAAGGGTGAGGGGCATGCCGGCCAGCCTGACGAAAGAGAACGAGGAAGAGGGAAGAGCCGCATGACACTCCGGACGCGCATCCTGCTCGTGTACCTGCTCGTGGTGGGCGGCGGTGTTTATTATCTGGTGTCGCGGAGCATCGAGGAGCTGCGGCCGCGGTATCTGGAGTCGATGGAGGTACCATTGGTCGACGCGGCGCATTTGCTGGCGCATGCGGTCGGGGTGGAAGCCGTGGAGGAGGGGGCGATCGACGCGCGGCGGGTGAAGGCGGTGCTGGAGGGGGCGTTTGCGCGGCGGTTTTCGGCGAAGGTTTATTCCATCACGAAGACACAGGTGGATCTGCGCGTGTATGTGACGGATGGACGTGGGCAGGTGGTTTACGACTCGGACGACGGGCGGCAGGTGGGGGAGGATTTTTCGCAGAAGCGTGATGTGGCGCGGACGTTGCGCGGTGAATACGGGGCGCGGGCGTCTTACGACGTGCCGGCGGATGAAGAAGCGCTGGTGCTCTATGTCGCGGCACCGGTGACGACGGCCGATGGGGAGACAGTGGGTGTGCTTGCGGTGGGAAAACCGGCGGCGAGCGTGAACGAACTTGTGCGGGCTGCGCGGATACGGCTGGCGGTGGCTGGGGCGATCGGTGGCGGGCTGCTTGTTGCTTTGGGCGTGGCGTTTTCGATCTGGATCGCGACGCCGCTGGCGAGGCTCACGCAGTATGCGCGAGCTGTGCGCGATGGGCGGCCGGCGAAATTGCCGCGGCTGGCGGGACGTGAAGTCGGAGAGTTGCAGCAGGCGTTCGACGAGATGCGCGCGGCGCTCGATGGGAAGGCGTATGTCGAGCGTTACGTGCAGGCGCTGACGCATGAGATCAAATCGCCGCTGTCGGCGATCCGGGGTGCGGCGGAGATTCTGGCAGAGAAGCCGCCGGAGGAGGCGCGGGAAAAATTTGTCGGCAACATTCGCGCGGAGACGGCGCGAATTCAGCGAATCGTGGATCAGCTGTTGCAGCTGGCGTCGCTCGAAGCGCGGAAGGCGCGGGCGGATTTTGTGGAGGTGGAGTTGAGCGGGCTCGTGCGTGAAGTGGTCGATGCGGCTCAGGCGGGGGCGCAGGCGCGCGGGGTGGTGCTGGCGATGAAAGCGGGTGCGGCGGCTGGGGATCAGGAAGAGCGGAGCGGGAGTGGGTCTGACGGGATTTTGGTGCGAGGAGATCGCGGGCTGCTGGGGCAGGCGGTGGCGGCGTTTTTGCAGAACGCGTTGGAGTTCACGCCGGCGGGAGGGCGGGTGGAGGTTGCGGTGGTCTTGGAGGACGGGGATGCGGGCGCGGTGGTGCGTATTGAGGATTCGGGCACGGGAATACCGGACTTCGCGCTGGGGCGGGTGTTTGAGCGGTTTTATTCGCTGCCGCGGCCGGGGAGTGGTGTGAAGAGCACGGGGTTGGGGCTGAGCCTGGTGCGGGAGATCGCGCATCTGCACGACGGCGAGGCGGTGGTGGGGAATCGGGCGGAGGGCGGGGCGTGGGCGGAGTTGAGGTTGAAGGGGCGGGGGTAGATTGGTCGTAGGTGGTTTGAGGCGTCTAGTGTGAGATGGGCAGGTGAAGCGCGACGATGCGAAGGCGCTAAGGTTGGAGCGAAAGAGGATGGAATGGACATTGTGGGGCGGTCTGGCTGAGGGTCGGTGACAGCGTATGAACCGTCGTCTGATTCTTTGGGGGAGTGTGGTGATTTTGGCGGGGTGCGTGATTTACTTCGCTGTGCCGAGCGATGAATCGGAGCGGAATGAATCGCAGGTGCGCGAGGTAGAGAAGCGACCGACGTCTGCGGTGCAGGCTCGGGATGCGGGAGATGCGATCACTGACGAGCCGACGAGGAATGGGGGTGACTCGGCGCGGAGGGACGATGCGTTGTTTGCGTTGCCGACAGATGCGGAGAGCTGGCGGCGGGCGGTGGAGAGTTATTCGCAGGCGGATGACGACGCTTATCTAGAGCGGAGGCATAACAGCTTCGCGGCAGCAAAGCACAGTCAGGCAATTGAGGCGGCGCCGGTGAGCGCGGATGATCGGCGGCGGTTGAAAGATCTTTTGATGAGCAAGGAACTGGCTGAGATCGATCTGAGCATTGCGGCGAAGAAAAGCGGGCTGCCGAGGCGTGGGCCGGAGTTTGAGGCGTTGGTGCAGGCGGAGCGAGCGAGGATCGATCAGCAAATTGTCGCGTTGGTAGGACCGACGTACTTTGCGGAGATGCAAACGATGCCCGGAGTTGGCGGCATACGACTACTTGGGTTTCACCTGATGGGGGAGGCATATATTCGCGGAGTGCCGTTGTCCGACAGCCAGATTGAGAAGATAAACCGGGTGATCTCAACGATCGGAGATGAGCCGCAGGGATTGCCGGTAGATCCGGAGACCGGGCTCAATACGTTTGATGCGACCTTTTTGGAGGGTGCGAAGGCGGCGCTCAGTACGGAGCAGTGGGGGATTTTTCGCCGGCTGCGTATCGAGGAGAATTTGCACGAAGCGGCGATGGAATTGAAGAAGCAGAGGCGGGCGCAGCA
>CAMLSH010000242.1 GCA_946482625.1 uncultured Opitutaceae bacterium | reverse complement strand
GGCGGCACGCGGCGGAGAATGTGGCGCGCGAGATCGGTCTCGACGACGTGCGCGCAGGGCTCACGCCCGAGGGCAAGGTCGAGGCGATCCAGTCGTTTCGCAAAGAAGGGCATTCAGTGGCGATGGTCGGTGACGGCGTGAACGATGCGCCGTCCTTGGCCGCGGCGGATGTTTCGGTGGCGATGGGCGCGCGCGGCAGCGACGCGGCGCTTGAGCAGGCGGAGGTGATCTTGATGCATGACCGCATCGAGAATTTTCTCTCTGCGCTGAAGCTGAGCCGGCGGGCGAAGCGTGTGATCAAGCAGAACCTGGCGATCTCGCTCGGTGTGGTTGTGCTGATGGCGGTGGCGTCGATTTTCGGAATCGTGCCGCTGGCGGTCGGTGTGGCCGCGCACGAAGGCAGCACGGTTGTCGTATGCTTAAACTCGTTACGGCTGCTGTTCGGGCGGAATCGGTGATGCCGGAGCTGTTGAGCGGTCAGCGCATTTAAGCGCGGGTGGTTGGTTGGACGAGTTGGGTGGCAGATGACGTCCAACCGGCGCGTTAGGGATAACACGCCCTACCTCGGAAATGGGGCTTGCCGCTGGTTAGGCTGAGCGGGAAGGCTCGCGGCGAAATGTGGGCGAGGTTGAAGGCGTGGTGGGCGACGGTAACCGGGCCGCGAGATGCGCGGCAGGCGCGTGGCGCGGCGGGCGAGCGTGCGGCGGAAGCATTTCTGCGGGCGAAGCGCGGGTGGAAAATTGTAGCCCGCAATTGGCGCAGTCCACGTGATCGGCGCGATGAGATCGATTTGGTCTGCCGCGACGGCGAAACGTTGGTCTTCGTCGAAGTGAAGACGCGCGCAGCCGGGGCGTTGGTAGGCGGATATTTTGCGGTGGACGCTCGCAAGAAACGCGTGTTGCGGCGCGCGGCGGGAGTTTATTTGCGCGGATTGCGTGACGCGCGGCCGGACACGGTGCGGTTTGATATCGTTGAAGTGCAGTGGGCGGACGATGAGACGACGGCGCCGGTGGTCCGGCATTTCGAGAGCGTGCCGCTTTGGCCGCGAGGATTGCGGTGGTGAGCGCGATCCGATGAGAAGCCGCCGCTGACTGAGTTGATCGATCGCTTGATGTGGATGACGCGGAGGTCGTGCCTTCATCGCTTGTGTTCTGCGCGAAGGACGCGCGGTGAAAGTAGCGGACGTTTTCGCGCGCCTCGCATGAATGATTTTAATTGTTGGCCCAAAAACTATGCACGGAGCGGACGTCCAAAGTGCGAATAACCGCTTGCGTCTCCTTGGGGGCGTGCCGACAAATTCGCCCCCGTCATGGCCGAAACTCAACGTCATCCGTTCCTTCAGGGACTCAGCAAACATCGCGGCGCTCCGCCCACTGTCGTCGTCATTTTCGGCGCTTCCGGCGATCTCACTGCGCGGAAATTGATCCCGGCGGTTTACAATCTCAGCTACGACAATCTGCTGCCCGCGGATTTCTTCCTCGTGGGCTACGGCCGCAAGGCGATCCCGGACGAGGAGTTCCGCACGCTGGCGTCGGATGCGATCAAGGAGTTTTCCCGCCGCGAATTGAACCCCGAGGTCTGGGGTCGCGTCGCCGCCAACACGAGCTACGTGGCGGGCGGTTACGATGAGCGTGCGGCGTTTGACCGTCTCGCGCAGCACATCGCTGCGATCGAAAAGAAGATCGGCCGCGAAGTGCAGACGTTGTTCTATATATCCACACCGCCGTCGGTGTTCGCTCCGATTTTGGAAAACCTCGGTGCCAGCGGGCTCGCCTCGAAGTATCTCGGGCAGGCGCATCACTCCAAGGTGATCATCGAAAAACCCTTCGGCAAAGATCTCAAATCGGCGCGCGCGCTCAACGACACGATCCGCGGCGTGTTGGAGGAGCATCAGGTCTACCGCATCGATCACTACCTCGGCAAAGAGACTGTGCAGGACTTGTTGGTGCAGCGTTTCGCCAACTCGATTTTCGAGCCGTTGTGGAATCGCAACTTCATCGATCACGTGCAGATCACGGTGGCCGAGGAAGTCGGCGTGGGCACGCGCGGCGGCTATTACGAACAGAGCGGCGCGCTGCGTGACATGATTCAGAATCACACGATGCAGTTGCTTGCGCTCACCGCGATGGAGCCTCCCGGCTCGCTCGATGCCGAAGCGGTGCGCGACGAGAAGGTGAAAGTGCTCAAGGCGATCCAGCCGTTGCGCCTCGGTGCCGGCGGCGATGTCGCTCGTGCGCAATACGCGGAAGGCATGATCGCCGGGAAACAGGCGAAAGGTTATCTTCAGGAAGAAGGCATCAATCCGCAATCGGGCACGGAGACGTACGCGTCGATTAGGCTCTCGATCAACAACTGGCGCTGGCAGGGAGTGCCGTTTTATCTGCGCTCTGGAAAGCGTATGGCGCGTCGCGTCACGGAGATTGCGGTGCAGTTCAAGCGGCCGCCGGGCACGCTCTTCGCGGAGAGCGATCGCTTCAATCTGGCGCCCAACACGCTCGCGTTTCAGATCCAGCCCGACGAGGGCTTGGGCATGATTCTCAACGGTAAGGTGCCCGGACTCGAAACGCGCACGCAGCCGGTGAAGATGAATTTCCGCTACAGCACGACGTACGGATCGAACACGCCCGAGGCTTACGAGCGTCTCGTGCTCGATGCGATGGTCGGCGACGGCACGCTCTTCATCCGCGGCGACGAGGCGGAGACATCGTGGAAACTTTATACGCCGGTGCTCGAAGCGTGGGCGGCCGCGGGCCGCGAAGGCATGGACAGTTACCCCGTCGGTTCCTGGGGCCCGGCCAACGCGGACGCACTGCTCGCCGCGAGCAAGCACACGTGGAGGCAACCGTAACGCGCCCCGCTGCACTGCGCGAAATCGCAAACGCCAAAACTTCAAACGCCAAAGAAACGCTGACACGAGCCGAAGCGGCCGAACGGTTCGCTCGATTTTACCTCTGAGATTTCTTTCGCGTTTGGAGTTTGAGACCTGAAATTTCCAAAAGACATGTCCGCTGTTTTTAACGCCCTCCCTGGCATCGAAGTGCCGGTCGGAGCCATCACCAAGAGCCTCGATAAAATGTGGAGCGATACCGCCGCCGCAGGCGGTCCCGCACCCGAGGCCGAAGCGGGCAAGGCCACGCAGGTGAACTTCGTTCTGCATCTCGGTTTTGGCACGACGCCTACGGATGCGATCGAGCAATTCCAAACGGCGGTGCGGTTCTCGCGGCGTTATCCTTGCCGTGCGGTTGTGCTGTGTCCGCGACCACCGGAGGACACCTCGACGGAAATGCGCGCCAAGGTTTACGGCGAATGCCATCTGGGGAAATCCAAGGGCGACACGCGGTGCTGCGAATTCGTGATGCTCAGCTACCCGATGTCTGCGCGGAAATATCTGGAGAACCAGGTGTCCGTCTGCCTGAGCACCGATCTGCCGCTCTATTATTGGGCGCACCGGTTTTCTTCGAGCGCGCGGCTCAACGATTACCAGTATCTGCTCAATCGCGCGAAACGCGTGATGTTCGACACATCGGTGGTCGAGACGGCGGCGACGAGTTTTCCCTGGCCGAAGCCCGACGCGGTGCGCGATCTCGTATACGCGCGCTTGCTGCCGATCCGGCAGACGATCGGGCAGTTCCTCAGCGGCTATGCTCCTGCTAGCCTCGTGAAGAACTTGAAGACGGTCTACGTGGGGCACGGTACGGAGCTCGGCGCGGAAGGCCGTGTGCTGCTTGCCTGGACGAAAGAGCGTCTCGTGAGCTGCGGAGCGTCGCCGGAACTCAACTACCGCAGCGAGGCGCTATCCAGCTGCAAGGCACGGACCTTCGAACTGCATTTCGAGTACACGGACGGGCGCCGGTTCGATTGGCGTGGCGATCTCACGAAAGGCAGCGCGCTTTTCGACGCCGAGCTGGGGGCCGGTCACGTGACAATTCCCGCTGCGGTGAGTTTGCTCAGCCCCGAAGCGGCGCTGAGTGAAGCGATGTTTTTCTGAGCGCGCGGGCCGGGGCAGGGCGGATAGTCCTTAATACTCGCTGGCCTTATTGCGGAAGGACTTCGAGGACGACGGAGCTCCAGAGGTTTTTGGAGAGGTATTCGTAGGTCGCGCTGCCGTAGCCGTTGATGCCCCAGCGGACGCCCCAGGAATTTTTAAACGTGAAGACGGCGTCTTCGATGCGGCCGGTGTCAGACTTGTAGCCGACAAAGGTGACGGCGTGGCCGCGATCTTCGTGGGTGGCGTGTTTGTCGAGATGGCCGGTGCGCCAGTTGTATTCGATCGGCCATGCCAGGCCGGCGGGGACGGGCAATCCGGCGTTGAGGGCGTGGACGAGGCTCTCGACACGCGCAGGGCCGTCGCGCCCTGGAAGCTGGTGGATGGACACGCGGCGGCTCTTGCGGGCCCGTTCGATGACCTCGGCCGGAGGATCACCGGCGGAGTTATCGGTGAAGCGGTTGGGCATGCTTTCGCGCGGAGGGATGCCGTAGGTGCGAAGCGCGGTGACGACTTCGGGAAGGGAGAATCCTTCGTCAGCGCTGACCAGATTTTCCGGGGCGGCGTCTTCGTCGGGCGTCGCGCGCGGGGCGCGGTTCAGCGTTTTGCGGGTGGCCCAGAGCAAGTACTCTTCGGAGAAGCGCGTGGCGGTGCCGGTGAGCTCGGCGGATTGAAATTCGAGCGCGCTGACGATGGCGAAGACCGAGCAACTCGGGCGCAGGCCCTGTTGTTTGATCCAGAGGCCGAGCTCGTTGAAGCGGGGACGTAGATCGACCTTGGGCTGAATCGTGGCCGGCTCGCCGAAGCCGCGCAGGAGCTGATCGATTTTAGAGTCCGCGTTCGAAGTTGCGGGCGGGCGGGGCATCGCGGCAGCGCGTTTTTTCAGATCGGCGGCTTCCTGAAGACGGCGTTCGCGGGCGGCGAGTTCGGTGGCTTTTTGTTTTTCAGCTTCGGCAGCGGCGGCTTCGGGGCTGTAGCCGAAACGCTGCTGGAGTTCTGGCGGGAGATCGCGGAGGCGGAGCGAGGCGATGCCGCCGGCGTGTTGAATTATCGCGGTCTGGGCGGAGATCGTGCGGATGCGCACCTGCGTGTAGGTGACTTTGCCGACGGTGAGAGAGTCGAGCGTGCTGCCGGCGACGAAGCGGGCGGGAGCGCAGGCTGTATCGGAGGCGTGGGCACACGGAGCTGGCGCGAGGAGGAACGCGGTCAACGCGGCGGCGGCGGGCAGGGTGAGACGGCGGGGAAAAGCGAGAATCGTCATGGGGCGCGCGCGGCGGAAACGTTGGCGCATGTGTGCGGTGCGAGGCAACCGGTTGGTTGTTAATGCGGCGTGAAAGGGCGAAGCGCGGGCGGGGCTACACGGTCAACGTTTATGGGGTGGAAATGAGCTGGCGGAATCCGCGTCCGAGGTAGCGCGGCTTCAGCGGAGGGGGAAAAGAAAAGGCGCGATCCCCGGAAGGGAATCGCGCCTTTGGCTAAAGAAGAAACGAACGGTTTACTTGCCGAGGCTCTTGCGGAGGTCGTCGAGCTGGCCGGCGGAACCGAGGAGTTGGTTGCGGCTGGCGATGAACTTCGCGTATTCGGCGATGAAGATCTTGCCCGGCGGGCGGAAATCGAACTCGGAGGGCTTGTCGCGGAAGAACTCGCGGTGAACGCGGGTCCAGACGAGGCGGCCGTCGGTGTCGATGTTGATCTTGGTGACGCCGAGTTTGGCGGCGGGCAGGTATTCGTTCACGTCCACGCCCATGGAATCCTTGATCGTGCCGCCGGCGGCATTGATGCGGGCGACTTCGTCCTGAGGGACGGAAGAGGAGCCGTGCATGACGAGCGGGAAGCCGGGGACGAGATCCTTGATCTTCTGGAGGACGTCGAAGTGCAGGGACTGCTTGCCCTTGAATTTGAAGGCGCCGTGCGAAGTGCCGATGGCGCAGGCGAGGGAATCGCAACCGGTGAGCTTGATGAATTGCTCGGCCTCTTTGGGGTTGGTGAGCGTGGCGTGGCCGTCTTCGACTTTGATGTCTTCTTCGACGCCGCCGAGCATGCCGAGTTCGGCTTCGACGGAGATGCCTTTGGCGTGGGCCTTTTCGACGACGCGCTTGGTGATCTCGACGTTCTTCTCGAACGGGTCGTGGGAGGCGTCGATCATCACGGAGCTGAAGAA
>CAMLSH010000241.1 GCA_946482625.1 uncultured Opitutaceae bacterium | reverse complement strand
AGCCGCCGGAGAAGACGGTGCCGCCGGGGAAGGGCGATGTGATTGATATTTGAGGCTGAAACGCGGGCGGCGGTGTCCGTCGGAAGCGCGCCGGGACGGCACGCTCCACCTATGAATCGGAGGCGCGGACGCGAGGTCCGGCCCTACTAGAATTGCGGTGCGGGATTTCCCGTTTGACCGGGGTGGCGGGGGGCGCGACGGTTGCGGTTTTCCGCGATCTCACACCTCTTTTCACCATGGCTGAAACTATCGAATACGACCTCATTGTTATTGGCGGCGGTCCTGCGGGCTACGCGGGCGCGATTCGTGCCGGGCAGCTCGGCAAGAAAGTCGCCTGTATCGAAATGGAGCGCGCGGGCGGCACGTGCCTTAACTGGGGCTGCATCCCGACCAAGGCGTTGCTGAAGAGCGCGGAGCTCTACCAGAAGATCAAAAAATCCGAGTCGTTCGGCATCAGCGTGAAGGAAGTGACGTTCGATTTCGCCAAGGTCATGGAGCGCTCGCGCGGCGTCGCCGGCCAGATGGCCAAGGGCGTGGAATTTCTCTTCAAGAAGAACAAGGTCGACTACATCGTCGGCAAGGCGCAGGTCAGCGCGCCCGGCATGGTCTCGGTCACCGAGGGCGAGCACAAAGGAAAGTTCTTCAAGACGAAGGCCATCCTCATCGCGACCGGTTGCAAGATGCGTCGCATCCCTGGCCTCGAATACGATGGCGTGCGCGTGATGACGTCACGTGAGGCTTTGGCGAATACGAAGCTGCCGAAGTCGGTGATCATCGTCGGCGCCGGCGCGATCGGCGTGGAGTTCGCTTATTTCTACAACGCTTTCGGCACGAAAGTGACGCTCGTCGAGATGCTGCCGCAAATCCTGCCCGTCGAGGACGAGGATGTGGCCAAGACGCTGCACCGTTCGCTCGAGAAGCAGGGCATCGTGATCCACACGGACACGAAGTGCGAAAATTTCCGCATCGGCAAAGACAGCGTGAAAGTCGATCTCGTGAAGGGCGATGTGAAGACGGAGGTCGAAGGCGAAGTGCTGCTCTCCGCCATCGGCGTGGTCGCGAATGTCGAAGGACTGCTCGCGGGCAACGTGAAGCCCGAGTTGGAGAAGAATTACCTGAAGGTCGGCGACGATTATCAGACCTCGATCAAAGGCATCTACGCCGCTGGCGACATCATCGGGCCGCCATGGCTCGCGCACGTGGCGACGTTTGAAGCGGTCAGCGCCGTCAACGGCATCTTCGGCCACGGAAAGCCAAAGCGCGTGAAGAACTTCCCCGGCTGCACGTACTGCCAGCCGCAGGTTTCGAGCACGGGCCTCACCGAGAAAGCCGCGAAGGAGAAGAAGCTCGACTACAAGGTCGGCAAGTTCCCCTTCACAGCGTCGGGCAAGGCGGTGGCTTCGGCCGAGAGCGAAGGTTTCGTGAAGGTGATCACCGACGCGAAGACCGGCGAAATCTACGGCGCGCACATCATCGGCTCGGAAGCCACGGAGTTGATCGCCGAATACGGCTTCGCGATCGAGCTGGAAGCCACGATCGAGGACGTCCACCAGACGATCCACGCGCACCCGACGTTAAGCGAAGCGGTGATGGAAGCCGCGGCGGCCTCGATGGGTGAGGCGATTCATATCTGAGTGGGCGGCGAGTGACTTGGAGGGCTCTGAGTGATTCGGAGCTGTTGATTTTAGAAAAAGCGAAACGGCCGGAATTTCCCCGCCGTTTTTTTGTTGCAGGGGCAATCTGCTTTTGGCGCCGCACAGGCTTAGTCGTGAAAACAATGCAGCTTCTGCTGGCCCTTGATTTTATTCGGTAGCTCACATTACTCCGCACATGGAGTTGGACGAACTTAAGATAGTGGCTGAGGACCTTGCTTACTTAAAAACTTGGGGAAAGGAGACTAACTCGGAGCTTAGGCGTGGTAGTGCGACACTGCGGCGACTCTTAGTTGAAAATGCATACGGCCAAGCATGGCGAGCAGCAGGTTTTGAAAAGCAGCCCAAGGTGATTGCAGTCGATATAGAGTCCCACTTGTCAGGACTGCCCATGGACAATCTCCATTTCGCTCTAGCTGCTGGTGCCAACTACACAGGCTTATTGGTAGCGGCGTCGTTAGCGTGGCGCGGAATAGTAAACCATATGCCTATGACAATGGGGCCAAATCTTCGGATTCAAGGTTACCCAGGCGATAGGGAATATTGGCTGACCGAATATTTGAAGTCGCCGGCAGGTTTCTATGAAAAAGAGCCGTTTACCCGGCATGAGGTGATTAAGTTTGTGGCGAATACCCAAGGAGGCGTTCACATGTCGGCTTCGGAGCGAGAAAAAGAGAAAGAGCTGGTCAAAAAGATGAGCCCGATTTCGAAGGCCATCATCATCTATGGAATCGTTGGTTTGAATATCGAGATAGCCGCGATTGGCCAGGCTTTGGGAGGCTCAGCTGACGCAGAAAAATTTTGTGAACGGGTGTCAGAGATGTGACCGGCCGACGCGAACGACTATAGTTAAAAAATCGCCCAAAATGAACTGCGCGTGCGCCCTCCTGCCGGAATACGATTACTGCACACCGGGGCGGAGCCTTTCGCGGAAGATCCGTCCTGTTGCGAGGATTGTGGCTCAGGAAAATTGGCGAGAGCTACTGTGCTGCGCGAGTTGTGGTACGCATTGGCGCATTGATGCTGCCGACAAATATCAGGAGAGGTTTGCGTGGAAGGTTGGTGCGTTTCGTCAGGACTGGGCACTGCCGGACTTCCCCGAGCGAGAGAAAGCGCTGCTTCTTCAGCGTCGTGGTGGTGAGACGGACAAAAAGTGCGTTTGGTTGGGATGCGAGAAGCAGAGGGTTCGCGGGGTCGCTTACTGTATCGATCATCTCTACGCCACCGGTGCTCGGAAATGAGAACGCGACCGCGGCTCGGCAGGATCGTTGAGAGCACGCGGATGGTTTGCGATGCGAACGGCGGCGACGGAGCGCCGCCCTCCACGCGGAAATTAATTACCGGAATTAAACTGGGCGGGCTGCCGAGCCAGCCCGTCAAAGCGGTGCCGAGGCACCGCACTCCATATGCTCAGCGCTTTGCGTGCTTGTCGAAGTAGGTGCCGAGGAGTTCGCGGGCGATGGGGGCGGCGTGTTGGGCGCCGGTGTATTCGACGCCGGGGGTGTCGCCTTCGAGGGCGATGGCGACGGCGATCTCGGGGTTTTCGGCGGGAGCGAAGGCGAGGAACCATGCGACGTTTTTCATGCCTTGGTGGGACTCGATTTGGGCGGTGCCGGTTTTGCCGGCGATCTTGATGCCGGGGACTTGGGCTTCGCGGCCGATGCCGGTTTCGACGACGTTGCGGAGGCTCGCGAGAAGCGCGGCGTTGTCGGTGTCGGAGATGTCGAGGGGCTCGGGTGGACGATCTCCCGACGGGCGGCGGCCGGGGTGGCGGAGGAGTGTGGGGACGGTGAGGGTTTCGCGGCGGGCGAGGGAGGCCATGGCGCAGGCGGCCTGGAGTGGGCTGATGCGGAGGTAGCCTTGACCGATGGCTAGGTTGACGGTGTCGCCGTCGGTCCAGGGGCCGCGGTTGTCATGGGTTTTCCATGACGGGTCGGGGACGAACATGCGGGCGGTTTCGGCGGGGAGGTCGAGGCCGGTGGGTTCGGCGAGGTGGAAGCGGCGGGCTTCGGCGGCGAGGGCTTCGGGACCGGCGGTGAGACCGGTGCGGGCGGCGAAGACGTTGCAGCTGTGAGCGAGGGCGCGGTTGAGCGTGAGGGTGCCGTGGCCTTCGGCGTGGTGACAGGGGAAGCGGCGGTTGCCGATCTGGAGGAATCCGTCGCAGTGGTGGGCCGTATCCGGATTCAGGGCACCGGTGCGGAGGCCGGCGAGGGCGGTGAAGATTTTGAAGGTGGAGCCGGGCGGGTAGAGGGCCTGGGTGGCGCGGTTGAGCCAGGCGCCGGAGGTGTCGAGCTGTTGCTTGGTCGCGGCGGAGATGGCGGGGGAGACGGCGTTGAGGTCGAAGCCGGGGCGGCTGACGAGGGCGAGGATTTCGCCGGTGCGGACATCGATGGCGACGGCGGAGCCGCGGGTGGAGCCGGTGACGGCGTCGAGCGCGGTTTCGGCGGCGCGCTGGAGATCGAGGTCGAGGCTGAGCGTGAGGTCGCGGCCGGGGGTGGCGGGTGTTTGGGCTAGCGGGACCTCGACGGAGTAGCCGAGGGCGTTGGAGCGGCGGACGGTTTCGGCGGGGGTGCCGAGGAGATGGGCGTCGTGGAGTTTTTCGAGGCCGGAGTCGCCGGTGAGTTCAGTGGTGGCGAGGGTGTGGAGATCGGAGCCGGAGGCGGCGTGTATTGGGTTGTTGCGGACGCGCCCGAGGAGGTGGGCGGCGAGTGGGCCGTGGGGATAGGTGCGGGTGGGCGTTCGTTGGAGGCGGAAGGGATCGGTGGGTGCGAGCGCGGAGGTGAGGTGGGCTGCTTCGGCGGGCGTGAGCGTTTCGATGAGCGGGAACGGGAATGCTCGGGAACGGGCGAGGTGTCGGGAGAGACGGGTGGCGTCGAGCGATGAGGCGGGGCGGCCGAGGAGCTGGTTGAGGCGGTCGAGCTCGGTCTGGAGATGACGGAGGCGTTCGTCGCGGGTGAGATCGGCGCGGAGTGCGCCGAGGTCGATGACGGCGGCGAGGCGGTCGGTGGTGTCGGCGAGAACGCGGCCTTCGCGGTCGAGGATGCGGCCGCGTGGTGCGGGTTCGAGGAGGCGGCGGAGACTCTGACGTTCGGCGGCGGCGGTGTATTCTTCGGAGCGGAAGAGTTGGTAGTGGGCGAGGGCGGCGAGGAGAGCGAGGAGCGCGGCGGCGAGGGTGATGCGGAGGAGGCGGAGGCGCGGGGCGAGGCTTGGGTCAGAGGCGGGAGATTCGGAGGGGAAAGAGGGATGAGACGGAGCGGAAGGAGTAGGTTGAGTCGGGGTGGTGTGTTTGGGATTCGTTGTGGGAACGCAGGCGGTGCGGCTGCGCGACGAGGGCGTCGCGCGTCCAACGGAGGAGGGCGCGGCGGAGAGAAGGTCGATGTCGGTGGGCGGTTTCACGGTTGGGCCACTCGCTGGCGCTCGTAGCCACCTGGCTTTAGCTACCGGGCTTTGTTTTTGGGCGGGGGATTGTTGCGCCAGACGCGCCATTTCAATGTCACCACGGCGTCGAATTGGGGGACGAAGGGGAGGTTGCCGAGGCCATCGCGGGTCTCGGTGCCTTCGTAGTAATCCTGAGTGCCGTCGTTGTCTGCGATGATCCGGAACTCGGACGGATACACGCCGTCGAGGAGGCTGAGGAAGCGGGTGTCGGCGCGGCTGCTGGAGCGACGTCCGCTTTTTTCGGAGGTGCCGACGACACACTCGGCGCCGAAGAAGGGCTCGATCTCCAGGATCATCTTGCCGCCGGTGAAGCTGAGGGCGGCGTTGCCGCTGGGTTCGGAGCGGCCCCAATACGCGAGCTGGTTCTGGCCTTTCGGCTGGATCTGGATCGGGCCGGTGGCTTCGTAGCGGTTGTCGATGGTGCGGGATTTGGCGGAGGAAGAGTCGTCGAGTTTGAAGTAGCGGGAGTCGCCATCGACCTCGAGTTTGTAGCGGGCGAGGGTGGGATCTTTTTCCTGGGATTCTTCTTCGTCCCAATCCGGCGTGAGGAGACGGCCTTCCATGGAGCGGTCCATGTTCCAGCGGTACGTGGTGGGAGGGCCGCCTTTTTCGCCTTTGTCGGTTTTGGAGCCGGAGGCTTTGACGGTGATCTCGAAGTCGCCCTCCCAGAGCGGTTCTTTCCAATCCTTCACGTCGAAGACGTGGCTCTTTTGGAAGAAGAAGGAGGTGCGGAGAATCATGTCGGCGATGAAGCTGAGGCCGCCGCCGACGGGGCCGCCCATGGCGGTGTTGATGGCGTCGTTGAAGTCCTGGGTGATGTTGCCGACTTTGATGGTGACTTCGACGGCGATGGCGGCGCGGCGCATGTAGGGGCGGACGTTGGGCGGGAGGATTTTTTTCTGCGGGACGCCCTCGATGGTGATGGTGGCGACGCCGTTGGAATCAGTGGACGAGATGTAGCCGGCGCCTTGCGCGAACTGGACGACGGCGAGCTCGGGTTTGTATTCCCAGCCGCCTTTCGCGGTCTGGTATTTGTTGTTGTAGCTGCCCTCGACGAGACGCCAGACGACTTTGGCGCCGGAGA
>CAMLSH010000240.1 GCA_946482625.1 uncultured Opitutaceae bacterium | reverse complement strand
GATAACTGCAGCCGGTGTGTCCGCTTCTGGTTTTCTTTTGCTCAAGGAGCCCTGCGCGCGTCTTTCGTCCGGTTGTCGTTGGGCGAAGTGTTTAGGGCTGAGGTTTGGGCGATATTTTCGCGTCGACCGGATTTCTGGCCGGTGTTGCCCGTGTAGATTTTTTCTTTTCCCCATGACTCCGATTTCCCGCCGTGAATCGCTTCGCCTCGCCGGGCTCGGCGCAGGTTTGTGCCTGCTGTCGGGCCGCCTCGCCGCAGAGGCCGCTCCGTTTTCCCAACCGACTTCGCTTCCCGCGAACGGCGGTTTCTACCGTTTTCGAATCGGTGAATTCGAAGCAACGGCGCTGGTGACCGGTTTCATGAACGCGGAGCCGCGGCAGCCGTTCTATGCACCGCAGGCGAGCGAGGCGGAGTTCCGGACTGCGCTGGCGGCAGCGGGCGGGAGCAGGGGGCGCATGCATTTCAACGCGCTGCTGTTGCGGCGCGGAAGCGAGACGATCCTGATCGATGCCGGTCCGGGCGGCAAAGTGCCGGAGGGCTGCGACCTGGTGGCGAACCTCGCGCGGCTTGGTGTCGCGCCGTCGGAGGTGACGCGGGTGGTGCTCACGCATGCGCATTTCGATCATTGTGGCGGGTTGCTCGATGGCGAGGGGCGCGCGGTGTTTTCGCGAGCGGAGCATGGCTGCCTCGCCGAGGAGATCGATTTCTGGACGGCGCCCGAGCCGGATCTTGCGAAGCTGCGACTCGGCGCGAAGGCGGTGCTCGGAACGGCGCAGCGCGTTTTCCAGCGGATCGCTTTCACACGCTTGCAGGCGGGTGTGCCGTTGGCGGAGGGCATCACGCCGCTGCTCTCGCCGGGCCACACGCCCGGGCATATGACGCTGCGGATCGAGTCGCGCGGCGAAACGCTCTATCACATCGTGGACCTCACGCATAACGCGCACGTGATGTTGCCGCATCCGGAGTGGACGATCGCTTCGGATTGCGATGAAGCGCTTGCCGCTGCGACGCGGAAGAGGGTCTTCGCGCAGCTCGCCGCGGACGGCACGCGCGTGTTTGGCAGTCACGTGCCTTTCCCTGGGCTCGGACGGATTGTGGCGGTGACCGGCGGCGAGCAGTATCGCTGGGTGCCGGAGGATTGGGCGCCGCTGAGTTGAGCGCAGAGGCGCGCGCTTGTTTAGAGCACTTTCATTAACACTGTGGCGTAGCCGAGTCACTTACGCCGTGGAAATACCTCGATACGCTCGTTCCGCGTCTTAAGTGACGCGGTTACGGAATTCGTTAAACCGCTCCCGGCGTGCCGGGGATGGCGTGGAGGCGCGGCGGTATTCTTGGCGCTGTCGACGTTTGTCGTGGTGAGTATGGACGGCGGCAGGAATGCCGCCGCTCCCGGGGGCGTCGAGTTACTCTACAGGCCGAGGGTGCTCAGGGCGAAGGCGTAGTCGAAGGCGGTTTCTTTGAGCGCGTCGTAGCGGCCCGAGGCGCCGCCGTGGCCGGCGTCGAGATTCGTGCGGAGGAGGAGCGGGTTCGAATCGGTCTTCAACGTGCGGAGCTTCGCGACGAACTTCGCGCCTTCCCAATACGGGACCTGGCTGTCGTTGAGGGAAATGTTCACGAGCATCGCGGGGTAGGCCTGGGCCTTGAGGTTGTCGTAGGGCGAGTAGGCGCGAATCCACGCGTATTCAGCTTTCACCGTCGGATTGCCCCACTCGATGTACTCGCTCGTCGTGAGTGGGAGGGTGGCGTCGAGCATCGTGTTGACGACATCGACAAAGGGAACGTCGAGGATGGCGGCGCGGAAGAGGTCGGGGCGTTTGTTGACGACTGCGCCGACGAGGAGTCCGCCTGCGCTGCCGCCGCTGATGGCGAGTTGTGTCGCGGTCGTGTGGCCGGTGGCGATCAGGTGTTCGGCGCAGGCGATGAAATCGCTGAAGGTGTTTTTCTTCGACGCCATCTTTCCCGCATCGCGCCACTCTTCGCCGAGTTCGCCACCGCCGCGGATGTGGGCGATCGCATAGATGACGCCGCGGTCGAGGAGGCTGAGGCGGGTCGTGGAGAAGGAATCAGGGATGCTGATGCCGTAGGAGCCGTAGGCGTAGAGGAAGAGCGGCTGGGGGCCGGGCTTGCGCCGGTCTTTGCGCCAGACGAGCGAGACGGGAATGCGGGCTTTGTCGGGCGCGGTGGCCCAGACGCGTTCGCAGGCGTAGAGCGTGGGATCGTAACCGCCGGGGATTTCGACGCGCTTGAGGAGCGTGCGCTCGCCGGTGTTGAAGTTGTATTCGAAGGTCGAATCCGGCGTGACCGGCGATTCGTAGGTGAAACGGTAGGCGCCGGTTTCGAACTCCAGGTTTTCGCCCTCGTCCACTTCGTAGATGGGCTCGGGCATCTCGATGCGGTGGTGTTTACCGGTGGCAAGATCGAGGACGCGGAGGTGAGGCAGGCCGTTCTCGCGTTCGTGGATGACGAGGTGGCTGGCGAAGGTTTCGATGTCTTCGCGTTTGATCGCCGGGTCGTGCGGCAGGACTTCCGTCCAGTGCATCGGTGTGGGCGTGGCGACCGGCGTGGAGACGAGGCGGAAGTTTTTAGCGTCGAGGTTGGTGAGGATGTAGAAGAGTCCGTCGCGGTGTTCGATGGAGCACTCGACGCCGTCGCGCTTGCGGACGACGACGCGGAATTTGCCGCGCGGCTGGTCGGCGGGGAGGGCGAGGATGCCGGTGGTTGTTTTGCTTTCGGAGATGCAGAAGAGGTACTGGCCGTCGAGCGAGCGGGTGACTTCGAAATCATAGAGCGTGTCTTTCTCGTCGAGCAGCATGCGGTGCTGGCCGGTGGAGAGGACCCAGCGTTCGAGGCGGCGGGCGCGTTTGGTTTCTTTTTCTTCGGTGACGTAGAAGAGGGTGTCGTTGTCGGCGGCCCATTCGATGGAGGCGACGTCGCCGATCTGCTGTGGGACTTCGGCGCCGGTATCGAGATTGCGGACGTGGACCGTGTAATCGCGCGAGCCGGTGCGGTCGGTGGTGTAGAGGAGGAGGCGAGCGTCGTCGCTGACGACGAGGTGGCCGACATCCATGAATGCCTGGCCGATGGCGAGCTGGTTGACGTCGAGGATGATCTCCTCGGCGGCGGCCGGCGTATCGGCGAGTTTGCGACAGTGGATGGGGTACTGTTTTCCCTGCTCGGTGCGGGTGTAGTAGACGTAGCGCCCTTTGCGGGCGGGGACGGACTGGTCGGTCTCTTTCACGCGGCTGACCATCTCGCGATAGAGTTCTTCGCGGAGCGGTTTCGTGGGGGCGGTGACGGCGTCGGTGTAGGCGTTTTCCGCCTTCAAGTAATCGATGACCGCAGGCGAGTCTTTGTCGCGGAGCCAGAAATAGTCGTCGACGCGTTTGTCGCCGTGGATGGAAACATCCTTGGCCTGGCGCGTGGCGACGGGCGGCTGGAGGGAGGCGAGGTCGGGCGCGGCGTGTGAAATGGGAATCATGAGGAGGGCGAACAAGAAGCTGACGCGGGTCATGGCTTGTTCTTCGGAGCGACGCGGAAGTTGATCGTACCGGTGGGGAGCTTTGCGATAAGCATCTCCATGCGTCCGGTGCGGGGATCGAAGGAGAAAGTGACCTCGATGGGTTTTGCTTTTTTCTCCTGAGTGACTGCGCGGTAGCGGTAGCGGAAGGTGTCGAGACCGTCGCGGGTGAGGCGTTCGTTGGGACGGCCGAGCATGCCGGCGATGGAGTCGATGGTGGGCGGTTTGATCTCCGCGACGCTGGGGTCAGGCGTGTTATCGACTTCGGCGGAACGTGAGCCGCGGTCGATGCGGGCGCCGCCGGTGGAGCGCAGCAGGTTCACGAAAAGTTCCTTGGGGAAAAACTGGAAGTAGCGTTCGGGGATGCTGACGAAGGACAGGCGTTCGTCGGTAAAGCGCGCGGCGAGTTCGACGTCGTACTGAGTGGGTTCGGGATCGCCGGGCGGAGGATCTTTGACCCAGCGCACGCGCCAGTGTTCGAGATTGTCCTCGGTCGCGATGGTTTCAGGAAACACGCCGAGCCAGCGGACGTCGTTGGCGAGGAGGATGGGTTTGAGGCATTCGATGCGGACACCGTCGGTGGTGTCGGCTTTGAAATGCGTATCGAAGCGGGCGAACTGCCGCTTGAGTTCGAGGAGCCGGAGGTAGACGCAGCCGGAGAAGAGCAGCGCGGCGGCGAGGAGGGAAAACGCGAAGAGGCGTCGCAGGTGGGACGAGTTGCGACGAAGAATCATGCGGCGGGGCTATTTTTTGATGAAACGAAGCAGGTACGCGAAGAGGAGCGCACCGGCGACGGCGGCGATCAACTGGCCGACGAGATTGTAGGCGCGAAGACCGACGAGGTTAAAAAGAAAGCCGCCGAGCAGTGCGCCGACGACGCCGACGATGACGTTGCCGGCGGCGCCGAAGCCTTTGCCTTTGATGATGAGGCCGCTGAGCCAGCCGGCGAGCGCACCGATGAGCAGGATGGTGACGAAGGCTTTAAAATCCATGATGGCAGCGGCGGTGACGGAGCGAAACGATCACTTCGCGGCGGGCACGGGAACGGCCGGCGCCGTGGGAGCGGGCGTGGCTGCGGCGGCCGGCGTGGAGGATGTCGCGGAGGTGGCCGGGGTATCGCGGAAGGTCATCTTGCCCAGAATATCCATGAGGCGGCCGCGGAGGATGGCGTCTTCCTCTTCGGTGGTTTTCTTGAACGTATCGCGTTTCAGGATGCGTTCGTAGAGCTCGGTGGTGACGATGAAGATGTAGTCGTTTTTGATGAACACGAGCGAACCGCGTTTGGCGATCGGCGGGGTTTCACCTTCGGCGATGAACACGCGGTCGGCGAAGGCGGTGCCGTTGGGGATGAGGCTCATCACGAGCAGGGAGCCGTCCTGAACCGAGGGGAGATAACGGGCGCTTTCTGCCGTGGTGCCGGGGAAGGACTGCTGGTAGCTGGTCTGGATGTGGCGGGAATAAAACCAGGAGAGGAAATCTTTGCGGCCGCGGGTTGCGAGCTCGGTGCGGAGCTCGGACTCGAACGGCAGGCAGGCGACCACCACGTGGACGCCGTAGGGATCGCGGAAGGTGGCGATGGCCGGGGTGTCGTTAACCGTGCCGTTGAGTTCGGCGAGCACGGGGATGACGATGCGGTACTGGCCGCCGGGGTTGGTGTAGTGGTTGTTCTCATCGATCAAACCGTAGAGGTCGTCGGCTTCTTCCTGCGCGAACAGCGGAGCTGCGAGCAGGGCGATGAGGACAGTGAGGAAGTGGAGGGGGCGGATGTTCATGGATGAAAGAAAGTAGGGGAAGGCGGCGGGCGCTCGTGTTTATTTAGGAGGCCGGGGCAGAGAGGCGGTTCCAGAGCGAAAGAGGAATGTCTTCCGCACGGGTTTGAGGGGAGAGGTCGGCGGCGGCAAGTTCGGCGAGCCAGGCGCGGCCTTCGTCGGGCAGGTGGTGGCGGAGGAGCGAGCCGATCTGTTTGCGGCGTTGCTGAAAGCAGGCGCGGATGAGGGCCTTGGTTTCGGGCGAGAAAATGAACGGCACGGGTTTGCGCACGAGGTGGAGCAGGTAGGACTCGATGTCGGGCTTGGGATAGAAACAGCCGGAGGCGACCTTATGGCCGGGCGCGAGATCGTAGGCGGATTGGAGGAAGATGGAGATGGCGCTGAATTGTTTCGAGCCGTGGGAGGCGGCGTAACGTTGCGCGGCTTCTTGCTGGAGCATGAGGACGAGACGCTCGGGTAGTGGGCCACTGAGTACGGCGTCCATCCACGGCGTGGAGATCGCGTAGGGGAGATTGGCGACGACTTTGAAACGGGCGGCGCGATCGGCGGGAAGCGCGGCGAGCGGGTGTTCGATGGCGTCGCCTTCGAGGAGGTGAAACGTGGCGGGGAATTCCTTCGCGAGCGTTTCTTCGAGATGCGCGTGGAGGGTGCGGTCTTTTTCGACGGCCCAGAGTTCGGTGCCGGCGGTGAGGAGCGCGGAGGTGAGCGTGCCGAGACCGGGGCCGACTTCGACGACGACATCGCCGGGGGCGATCTGGGCGAGTTCGAGGGATTTGCGGACGATGTTGCCGTCGACGAGGAAGTTTTGCCCGAGGAAGCGTTTCGGCAGATGGCCGAGCTTGGCGAGCAGGTCGCGCGTGGCGGAGGGGGTTAACGGCATGAAGGGCGGA
>CAMLSH010000239.1 GCA_946482625.1 uncultured Opitutaceae bacterium | reverse complement strand
AGGTTTTTTGCCGCGTGCGCCGCGAAGCATGGCAGCAGCGAGCGCGTCGGATTGAAGCTCGCGAAGCGCACCGCGTAAAACCAGAGCGATCCCACGAAGATCGCCGCCGTGCTAAACCAGCCTTTAGCCGTCGGCGTCCAGTTCAGCTTCCCGTCCGCCCATGGCCAGCCGCCTTCCCAGTTCCACACGTGTTGATGGAGCGCCGCGAAAACCACTGACGCACCAACGACTCCCGCCCACAGGACGAGGCGCCCGCGTTTTTCGATAACGAGGAATCCGCGGAAAATAATCTCCTCCACCACGGCCGCCGTCAGCGTGCAGAGCGCGAATAGCGCGGTCATGTCCGATTGCTCGTCGGCAATCCCCAGTTTGATCTCTCCCCAAGTCTCGACGGCGAGAAGTACTAGGGTCCCGACGACGCCGATCGTGACCGCGCTGTTGTTCGCCGGAGTCGCGCCAGGCAACGCCTTCGGGTTGGGCTGGCCGTTGACCAACGCTTTCCGGTCATCGAGCCACAGTTTAAGCACATAGACACCGAGGCCGAGCATCGCCAACTGGTAGAGAGGATTGTCCTTCATAACGTGAATATAGGTTAGCCATTCCCGGCTTCAGCCATAGCTTCAAGCCCAACTATGGCCGCCAGTATTCCTGCCTCTCCCGAACGGACCGTGGCCGGCGATTTCGCCGCCGTCTTCGCGCTTCTGCAGCCCCACATGGCCCGGCTCGACGCCTACCTGCATGTTCAGTTGGAAGCATTCGAACCCGAAATCCGGGCGATGGCGGACTACTGCATCGATACTTCGGGGAAACGCATCCGCCCGGCGTTGGTGTTTTTGAGCGGCGCCCGCGCCGGCTCCGCCCCTTCGGACGATCTCATCCGAGTGGCGGCGGTCGTCGAGCTCGTGCACCTCGCCACGCTTGTCCACGACGACATCATGGACGAGGCCGATCTTCGCCGTAACCGCCGTACCGCCTCCCGCGAGTACGGCTCCGAAGCCGCGGTTTTGCTCGGCGACGCCTTGTTTTCCCACGCGCTCAATCTCGCCACGCAATTCCCCACCACCGAAGTTTGCGCCGCGGTCTCCGAATCCACGCGCAAAGTCTGCGCGGGCGAAATCATCCAGACCCTCCGCCGCGGCTCCACGAATATCTCCCACGCGGATTACCGCCGGGTGATCGATTTAAAGACCGCCGAACTTTTTCGCGTCTCGTGTTTCCTCGGCAGTCGGTTGGCGGGTTATTCGCCGGAGTTTGTCGAGGCGGCCAGCCGCTTTGGCAGACATCTCGGCATCGCGTATCAGATCTACGACGATCTGGCGGATTTCTTCGGCAACGAGAAACGTATCGGCAAAACCCTCGGCACCGATCTCGCCAGCGGTAAAATCACGCTCCCGCTCCTCGATCTGATGGAGCGGTTGTCGCCCGCAGAACGCGGCGAGCTCACCGACGAAATTCTCAAACGCCGCCCGCCTCAACTCGCTCTGCGCATCGAACAAATGAACCGGTTAGGCGTATTCGCGCGGATTGCCGAGGCGATTCACGCCGAGTTGCGTGTCGCCGAAGAAGCGCTCGCTCCCTACTCCACGCTTGAGCCCGTTCCGCTGTTACTCCGTTTAGGTGCGGTATTGCGGGCTCAGGTTTCTGCGCTCTCAGCGTCTCCGGTCGCATAGTTCGGCGTGGTGAACGCGCTGAAGTCAGCCAGCCCCCTCGGCCCCGGCTGACCGAGAAACCATCGAACTGGCTAACGCATAAAATCGAAATTGCGTTTGCCTGTCGTCATTCAGCGGACATTTTCCGCGACATGCCCGTTGGCTCCAAATTGCTTGCCAAACCGCTGGTCGGCTCCCCCGAACGCCAGCAAGAGGCCGACACCGACTGGCAGACTGTTCAACGAGTGCAGGCGGGCGACGTCGCCGCCTTCGACCGGCTGATCGTGAAGTACCGCGAACGCGTTTACGGCGTGATCTATAACATGGCTGCCAATCGCGAAGACGCGGCCGATCTCGCGCAGGATTCCTTCATCAAAGCCTTTCAGTCGATCCACCGCTTTCAGGGACAATCGTCGTTTTTCACCTGGCTGTACCGCATCGCGGTGAACTCCACGCTCACTCACTTGCGCAAGGCCCGCCTCCGGTCGTTCTTCAGCTTCGAGAAAATCCACGAGGAGGACAAATCCGCCGAGATCATCAACCAGCTGACCGATAAAAAGGGCGCGGACCGGGAGCTCTTCGTGAAGGAGCTCCAAGAAAAATTGAACGAGGCGATGTTAAAATTGTCTATCAAGCATCGCACCGTGGTCACTTTATTCGAAATCGATGGCCTTAGCCATGAAGAGATAGCCGAGGTCATGGACTGTTCGGTGGGCACAGTGCGTTCACGGTTACACTACGCAAAGCAACTCCTCCAGGCAGAGCTCCAGAGCTATACCCAATCATGATGGAACGTCCGCGTCCGCAGTCCAAAGTTTCGCTAGAGGATCTCATTCGTTTGAAACGCGCCGAGCGGCCCGCGCCCGAGTTTTGGGCCGAGTTCGAAGAACAGCTGCGCCGCAAGCAGCTCGCCGCTATCGTCGACAAGCGCCCATGGTGGCGCCGCCTCTCGACGGTCAGCTTCGCGAAACTTTCTCTCCCGGTGGGAGCTACCGCCGTCATCGCGTTCACGCTCGTCTCGCTGCGTGATCGGGCGCAGCCCGCGTCGGAATCCGATGTGACGGCGACCGCCTCGGCCCGCGCGTCAGTGCCCGCGACTATCGTGGGCGCGTCTGTAGACGTTCGTGACGCCCAGAACAGCGAGCATCTCGCCTCCGCCGAGCCACACGTCGCCGTCGTTGCCGAGAGTTCTTCTTCGACCGCAATTACCGCCGTTGCGTCCACCTCTGGCCATCGCTCCTCGGAAACCGACAGCAGTGCGCGGGTCGCGCCACGCGCCACTCATGAGCCTTCCCTGGCGCAGGTTATCTTGGGCCTTGAGGGCATGACCGAGAATGATGCCCGTCCTGACTATGGAGCCGAAGGAGCTCCGCTGCTGGCATCGATGAATCCGGTTGGCAGCGGCCTGTCGTCGTCGATCTCGATGGAGACTGTCGTCCCGGCCAATCCACTCTCCCAGATTGCCTCGTCTCGCGATGGCCGTCGCGCTCGTTTGCTGGCCTCGGTTGACTCTCAGGAGCATGGCGACTTGGTCGCGGGCAATTCCCGCGTAGCGCGTTCGCGCGAGCGTATTGCCAGTCGCCTTACAGAACAGGCGCTCTACGACTCCATCAGCCGTCTTGGCCTGAATGGCGACAGCGTCACGATCAAGTTTTGAGGTCAGCCTTCGTCGCAGGTGATTCTCTCAGCCCGGTTCATCCCGGGCTTTTTTATGCCCACGGCCCAGCTGCGGCCTTTCGCAACGGCTCCAGATCCGTGTCGCTCTGTGCGAGGAGTAGGAAATGTTTGTCCAACGCGATCGCCCGTTTCACGCGAGTTTGCGCCGCAGCCAGGTTCCCCAACTGGCACGCGTAGCAACCGAGGTTGAACTGGATCGTCGGGTTCGCTCCGTGCAGAGCTTCAGCCTCCAGAAGAATTTTCTCTGCTGCCGTCAGGGACTCCGCGCGACGTGTGCCGTAGGCCCACATGATCCACCAGCCGACCTCCTCCGGCTGACGACGGACGAGCGTTTGGCAGGCGGCTGCGAGTTTCGGCCACGTTCCGAGTTCCTGACTGAGCGCGGCTACCTCAGCGAGCGTGTCCGTCTCCGCGGCGTGGGATTCGGGAACCAGTGCCAGCTCGTGTTCAGCTTCCTTGAGCAAACCCAACTCGCGATAGCCGCGTGCGTGGCGGACCCGCCATTTCCAGTTCATCCGTATAAAATGAAATGACACCGCGAATGCATCACGCTTTCGGCGGCGCGCCGAAATGCGCCGCGTGCGCGGCGTACGCAGCCGTGTCGGCCAGCATTGCATCCAGCGTCGCGGTAAATGGCGCAAGCGCGACGAGTCCGGAAAACACCGCACGATCTCCGATTGGATCTTCGATGAGAAACGCTGGACGCTGGCTGACTTTGAGCGCGTGAAATTCATTCGTGCTGATCTGCACCCGAGCGGCGACCTCAGCGGTCTCGGCGCGGATTCGCAGGTCGGCCGGGTCGATCCCGCAAGCAGCGGAAACGACTGCCACCGCCTCTGTGAGATCGCCCACCTTCCGTCCGTCGCGCATGGCGGCGTGGCTGAGCGCGAGCCGCGCACGGTCGTCGGTGACGCCGAAATCTTTGGCCGCTTCCGCCACGTAGTTGGGCGCTCGATAGTCGCCTTGGCGTTCCGTCTCGACCCAGCCCGAACTCAGCATGAAGGGCGAACGCATGATCGTGCCGCTCCGCTGGTAAAACCAATCGCACTGCGCCCGCGAAGTCGGGAAGTCGCCCGGGTTCATCAACGCGATCTTCCAATCGAACTCCACTCTCCCGGCGTATCGCTTTTTCAACTCTGCCCACGTGGGCTCAGCCCAAAAGCACCAGGACGACACGATCTCGAGGTAATAGGTGATTTTCATGACAGGTGGCGATGAGAGCGAAGCGGGGAGTGGGGAGGAGTCGAAGATGAGGGACGACGGCATCCGACGAGGATTGAACGGAGCGGAACGGACTTGGCCGATGAAATCGCCCGGTGCGTCGCGTCGCGCTTCCGCGCGTTGTCGCTGCGCAGTTTACTTGAGGAGCTTGTTGAGCTCCTTACCGGCTTTATCCAGCAGGCCCTTTTCAACGGCTTTCTTTGCGCCGACCTGTGCCACTTGTGCGGAGATCTCTTTCACCACAGCGATTGCCAGTTCGTTCGGTGTCAGTCCGCCTTCGCGCGTCCCCAGGTTCTCAAGAATGATCGCCGGGATTTCCACGGGCACGTTGGTACCGGCGCCGGCGACGATGACCTTCGCGTTTTGCAACCGGAAGCTCTTCACCTCGATCTTCAGTTCTTTGCCTTTCTCAGCGGACGGTGCCGGTTTGGATTCCTCGCCCGGTGTCTGCGGCGCTTCGGTCGTACCCGAGGAGCGCTGGATGTTTTTGAGCAAGTCCTGAAGATTGCTCGTGGTGATCTTGGTTTCGAAGGTGATCTCGGGCTCGTTGATGACGATGCTGTTGATCACGATGTGGTCCTTCGTCAGCGAACCGGGCTCCATGTCGATGGAGATTTCGCGGAGATAGAAGGCGCGCGGCGTCGTCCAGCCGACGGGATTTCCCACCGTGAGCCCCTTCAGAGTGCCTTTGCCGGAGAAAGGCGAAATCGATGCGTCTTCGAGGACGACGCTGGTCTGCGTGATCTGTGGGCCGGCGTGGTTGACGCCTTTTTTCACGATCGAACCGAGCATGAAAGCGACGATCAGCACGGCGATAACACCGAGCGCAACGAGGAAGCCGACGATGGTGAGGACAATTTTCATGGAGCGAATGGGTTCAGGCACTGTGCAGACACCGCGCGCAGCGTCCAGTGCGCGCGCTCGTCTCATCCGCAGTAATTTCGCTTGTCACTCGCGCCCTCGGGCGAAGCCTCTCACGCAAAGTTTAAACATTACGACATGGCCCAAGCTTACACCGAAGCGAGCATCAAGACCCTTTCCCCCCTCGAGCACATCCGCCTGCGTCCCGGCATGTACATCGGCCGCCTTGGCAACGGCGCCAACCCGGAGGACGGCATCTACGTGCTGCTCAAGGAAACCGTCGATAACTGCATCGACGAGTTCACGATGGGTTTCGGCAAGAAGATCGAAATCGACATCACCGACCGCTCGATCCGTGTCCGCGATTTCGGCCGCGGCATTCCGCTCGGGAAACTCGTCGAGTGCGTTTCAATCATCAACACCGGCGCCAAGTACGATAGCGAGACCTTCAAAAAAGCCATCGGCCTCAACGGCGTCGGCCAGAAAGCCGTCAACGCGCTCGCCTATGAGTACCGCGCTCAGGCCTTCCGTGAGGGCCAGACGCGCACTGTCGAGTTCCTTCAGGGTAAACTCAAAAAAGACGGCAAGATCGTCGCCGCCACCAACGGCGAGAAGAACGGCACGCTGATCGAGTTCACGCCCGACGAAGCCCTCTTCGGAAAAGATTTTCGGTTCCGCCCTGAGTTCATCGAGGAGATGCTCTGGAACTACGCATACCTGAACCGCGGCCTCACGCTCACGCTCAACGGCAAACCCTTCCGCTCCGAGAACGGCCT
>CAMLSH010000238.1 GCA_946482625.1 uncultured Opitutaceae bacterium | reverse complement strand
GTCGTCGGTTTTGGATATGGCGACGTAGTAGTCCTGGCAGGATTTGTCGTAGTACTGGCCGTAATAGTGGCCTGAGAAGCGGGCGTTGATGCCGTTGAGGAGGGCGCCGAGATTTGGGGTGCTCGCTTCGAGCAGTCGGCGGGCGGCGTGTTGGGCGGCGTGGCGGCGGACTTTGTTGAACAAGATCGTGAAGAGAGAGCCGTCGACCAAGGGGAGAATGATGAGTGCGTCGCTGACGGCGGCGATCGGGGGCGTGTCGATGACGATGCGGTCGTAGCGGGAACGGAGCGTGGCGAGCAGGCGCTCGAAGGCGGCGCTGTTGAGGATATGTGTGGGATTTTGTGCGCGTCCGCCGGAGGGAATGAGATCGAGGCCGGGGTGGGCGGTGGCGAAGACGACGTCTTCGATGCGGAGGCGGTCGCCGCTGCACAGATCGATGACGCCGCGCCGGTTGGAAATGCGGAACGAGTCGTGCAGACGCGGGCGGCGCAGGTCGCAATCGAGGAGGACGACTTTTTCGCCGTGCGCCGCGAAGGTCAGCGCGAGGTTGGCCGCGACGAAGGATTTCCCTTCGTCGGGCAGCGTGCTGGTGATGAGGATACATTGGGCGGCGCGGCCGGCGTCCTTCAGGCGAAGGCTGGAGTGCAACGTAAGAAAAGCTTCGGCGACCCGGCGGTCGGACTGGTTGGCGACGATCCGGGCTTTTTCGTGGGCAGGCATTTTCCCTAATAGTGGAATGGTGCCGAGAAGTCGGAGACCGAGGACGTTCTCCACGTCGAAAATACTCTTCACGCGGTCATCGATGAACGCGAGGAAGAGAGCGAGAACGAGGCCGGCGCCGAGACCGCCGGCCAAGCCTAGGCCGAGGTTGAGGACGATGACGGGCTTCACGTAATGCTCGGGCTGTGACGGGTAGGCGAGGTCGATGACGCGGGCGTTCTGCGTGTCGAGCGTGCTGGACAGGGTGGTCTCGCGCATGCGGCTCATGAGGTGCTGGAGGACTTGCTCCTCGATTTTAAGTTCGCGATCGAGGCTCTCGTATTCGACGCCGGCGCGGTCGATGCCGAGCGAGCGGGTTTCTTGTTCGAGGAGGCTGGCGCGGGCTTCTTGGGCGTTGCGGAGGGCGGACTGGTAATCGCCTTCGACGAGCGAGGCGGCTTCGGCGGTGGCTTTGACGAGCTCGGCATCGATCTGCTCAAGCGTGCGGACCGCGTCGATCAGGCGCGGGTGTTTGGCGCGGTAACGTTCGCTGAGCTGGGCGACGAGGACCTTTTGGGCGGCCTGTTGTTTTTTGAGTTCGCCGACGATCGGGTGGCTGACGACGAACGAAAGTTCGGCGAGGTCACGGTGGGCGGCGCGGAGTTCCTGGACTTGTTGCCAGCGGACGCCGGCGTCTTTGAAGCGGGCGTCGGTTTGCGCGACAAGGATGCTTCGGGTCTTGAGCGTCTCAGTGACGAGGTCGCGGCGTTGATCGAGAGAAACCATTTTGTGGGTTTCGCGGTAGGTCTGGAGGCGGGTGGCGAGTTCGCCGACCTTCTTGCGCTGGTCGTCGATGCGGGCGTGGAGTTCGTCGACGGCCTTCATCGATTCGTCGATGCGCACGCCCGAGTTGTAGGCGATGAATTCGGTCACGAAGAGGTTGGCGATTTCCGCCGCGAGGTGGCGGTCGGGGTGACGGTATTGCACCTCGATGATGAGGCTCATGCGGCGCGGAACGATACGACGATGGCGGAAAATTATCTCGGCGGCGGTGAGCGGATCGCCGGGGCCGCCGTCGAGGTATGGCGCCATGAAACGCGTGAGTTTTTCGCCGGTGAGGCGGTCGGAGACTTTTTGGACAATGGTCCCGCTTTCCAGGATCTGGACGATGGTGTTGAGGTCTTCGAGCGTGCGGACGTCATTGTCGGTCACGGCTTGTACTTTGAGGACGGCGGGGTCGCGACGGAGGATCTGGATCAGCGAGCGCGCCTGATAGGTTTTCGTCTGAGAAAGCGTGTAGATGAGCGCGGCGGAGAAGATGACGAGGCAGGTGGCGACGATAAGCCAGAAGCGTTCGCGCAAGATGAGCGCGTAATCGTGAAAGCTTCGCGGTCGCGGTTTGTCATCGATGGTCGAATACGCGCGGCCGGGGTGCGGAGGCTCCGGGACGTCTTTGAGCTGGTCTGCGGGGACGGGAGCGACGGGGCTGTTCATGGGGTGGATCAGAGCACGCGTTCGGGGACGTAGACGGTGTCGCCGGCCTGGAGGGCCCACTTTTCGGCGGAGGCGCCTTTGCTCATGAGCTGGTCGGCGTTGATGTCGAAGGTCTCGCTTTTCCCGTCGGCGGAGGTGCGCGTGAGTTTCACATGCCGGCGGTCGGCGAGGCGGTTGAAACCGCCGGCGCGGGTGATGGCGTCGATAAGGTTGAGCGATTGCTCCTGTGGAAAAGAGACGGCGCCGGGGAGGTTGACGTTGCCGAGGACGTTGACGGTGCGGCGGGCGTATTCGACGACGACGAGGGTGATCTGCGGGTTGACGAGGAAGTCGCGGTCGTAGCGCTCACGGATGATCTGTTCGGCTTGGCGGAGGGTTTTGTGGCGCAGGTCGACCTGCTCAATGAGCGGGAGGTTGATAGTGCCTTCCTGTGAGATGCGGACTTCGCGAAGCAGGTCGGGCTCTTGAAAGACCTGCACGCGGAGGAGGTCTTGCGGCTGGAGCCGGTAGTCGCCGACGACGGGTTGGGCGGAGAGCGGGATGACCGAGTCTTGGGCAACGAGAGGCGTGAGCATGAACGCGAGTGCCACGAGGAGGAATTGGCGGAGAAGGAACGGGTGGTAGAGCATGGAGCGAAGGGCGAAGGCGACGTCTTGGACGAGCGCTCAGAGGCGAAGATTGGCGGTGATGCTGACGATGGCGTTGTCGAAACTGGCGCTGCGGCGGCGTCCCTGGATGTCGGTGAAGACGGTATCGGAGTCGTTGGAGCGGCGGCGATAGGTCGCGCCGACCGTCGCTTGATCGTGGATACGGTAGGTCAGGCCGACGTGGCCATCGACATAAGTCTCTTCGCGTCCGCTGAAGTCCTCCAGCCGCTGCCATGTGAGGCCGGCGGTGAGAATCCATTGCGGAGAGAAGGTGGTTTTTAACTCAGGAGAAACCGCGAGGATCTTCTGGGAATCGCCTTGGGCGCCGGTGGCGTAATCGTTGGCGACATTGAGCGTGAAGGCGGTTTTTTCGGTGGCTCCGTAGTGAAGCAGGGCCTCGAGGCCGAGACCGCTCTCGGCATCGCCGACGCGGGGTTTACGTCGGTTATAACCGACGTTGAGAAAACCACTCAGCTTTTCGGAGACCGGAACGCGGAGGCCGACGTTGGCGTAGTCGTCTTTTGAATTTCCGGAGGCGACGTCGAGGGACGTCTGGCGGTGACGGAAACCGGCGCTGAGATCGAGTTTTTCGGAGAGGGCGTAGTAGCTGTTGAGCAGAACGGTGAGCTCCGCGGCGTCGTTATAGAGCGCGTTGTCGTAACGAGTTTTGTCCCAAGTGAGGCCGATGCCGACCGATATTTTTGGAGAGACGCCGAGCGTGCCGGCGATGCCGGCGTGGAGAAGATCGCGGCGGACGAGCGTGGTGCTGCGCACGTCACGGGTACTCTGATTGATTTCACGGTAGGCGGCGTCGAGTACGAGCGCGCGGTTGTCGTCGCGGAAGGATGCGCCAGCGACGGCGGAGAGGAGTTCGTCGTCGAGAAGATCGTTTTCGCGATAGCGGGTGAAGGTCTCCGCGAGTTCGAGCGAGCCGGCGGTTTGCGAGCCGTGACCGAAGGTAAGTGTGAGGCTGGGCGTGGCGTCGACGAGGGTGTCTTTTACCTCGTGGAGATCGCTGAGGAAAATGTTGTCGTCGACGCGTGCGCTGAGCGTGCCGGCGAACGCGATCGCGAGGGAATCGCCGATGCGGGTAGCGGCGGCAGCCGGAATGGAGAGGCTGAGATTAGTGAGAGCGGCGATTGTGCAGAGGAAGGTTTTCATGCGCGGCGGCGAGTGGTCACGAGCAGGAGATTGCGGCGAATGGGCCGCGTGGGGGTGGGGGCGCATCTCCGAATAGTCGTTGCCGATGACCCGCCGGGAGAGCCCGGCTTCGTCGATGTCGTGCGCAATAAAAACGCACGGCGACGTCGCTGCTTTCTCCCGTTCACCTCCCGACAATTTGAAGACGGCGCCAAGAAAGGTTCGCGCGCTTCGCATGAGCAAGGCCTATTTGGGCCGAGCCTCGGTGTTTCGCTGGGGAGGGTTTATCTGAATTCCATCGCGCTTTTGCATGTCCACGCATCGGGAGAACGCTGACGCCGCTGCGTTAAAAAGAACGCGTGTTGATCGTGTGCGAGGGGCGCGCGGTTGGTCGCGGATCGCGCCTGTGCTCATTCACCGCACGGACGATGGCGTGGAGGTGATCGTCTATTGGCGACGAATGCTGCCGAATATACTGGCACTCGTCGTGATGGCATGGGCGACGTTGCCGTTTGCGGCGTGGGCGTACGTGCATGCGTACAAGGACGTGAAAGACGTGCGGTACGGACATCTGGCGTTGCCGTGGCGGTGGGACGAATACCGGGCGATCCGCGCGGCGCATTATGTGGCGACGGCGAAGGCGATGCTCGAGCATGCGCAATGGCGCGGGGCGTATCTGAATCTGCGGGTGGGCTTGCAAAAAGATCCCGCGAACCGGGAGGGCCGTTTGTTGCTGGCGCAGCTTTACCGCATGCTGCGGCGATTCGAGCTAGCGGAGGAAACGTTGGTGGATGGGCTCATGTACCATCGCACGGACGAGGCGTACCTTCAGGCAGTGCTGGTGTTTCTTTTACAGGCGCAGAACGACGCGCGGGTGGTGGCGCTCGCCGACGAAGTGTTGGCGGATTCTGGCGCGTCTGGCGCGCGCAAGCGCATCGCGGCGCTGCATGCGGCGGTCGCCTATGCGTATCGGGGAAGTTACGACAAGGCCGAGGCGTTGATAGTGGCGCATCGGCTGGATGAAACGCGGGAAGGCCGCATGCTGGGCGCGCGTATCGAATGGGAGCGGGGATATCCCGAACTGGCATTGCTCGCGCTGGAACAGTTGCGCGTTCGCCTGCCGGCGGATGACGAGGTGGCGGGGATGCTAGCGGGCTATTATATCGAGGTGGGTAGGCTCGATGACGCGCGGCGGCTTCATCTGCTCCGGCAGGTGGCGAACCCGGGATCGCCGCAGCCGCGGATCGCGTTGTTGCGCGTGTTGATGGAGGCGGGCGATGTGAGCGGAGCGCGGCGCGAAGTGGACGGGGTGATGGCGGATTTTCCCAACGACGGTGTGGTGCTCGCGCTGCTGGCGGAGCAGGCGGCGAACGCGGGAGATACGGCGCTCGTGCGGCGCATTTACGCGCACTGCAAGACGGCGGGACTTGCGTGGGACGCGCCGGCGGTGTTCGCGGTCGAGTCGTGCATCTTGGCAGGGCGACACGAGGAGGCGCTCGATTTGGCGCGCGAGTTATTGCGCGAGAATCCCGAGTGGAGCCGGCGGCATCGTACGCTGTTCAACGGGCTGCAGGCGGTCGCGTTGCACGGACTGGGCGACCACGACGCGGGACGGTTATATGTGCGAAATTTTCTCGGTGAGACGGGAATTCGCAGCGAGCAACTGGCGTCGGTGTCGCGCCGGCTTGTCGAGGTCGGGGCGATGGAGGATGCGCGCGAACTGCTGGTGCGCGCTGTGCAGGACGACTCGCTGGATCAAGCGGCGCTGATGCAGCTGATCGAGCTCGATCTGGCGGCAGGACGGATTGAGGCGTTGCCTGGGGCTGTGAAGAAACTACTCACGATGCGCCGGACGCCACCGCGGTTGCTGGCGCGCGTGCGCGATGAACTCGGGAAGGCGCAGTGGCAGTTTCTCGAGGGGCGCGCGGAGGTGTTGGAGGCGCTGGGCGTGATGCTGCGGCTGACGCGAGAGAGCGAGACGCGGGAACGGTGAGGGCGTTGAGGGCGATCGATTCCGCGTTGTGGTTCACTTCACCTCGGCGAGCGTGGCGAGGAGGCGGGTGTTTTGGTCGTGGGTGCCGACGGTGATTCGGAGCCATTCGGGCATGCCGTAGGGCTTCATCGGACGGACGATCAGGCCGCGTTTTTGGAGGGCGTCGAAGACGCGGGCGCCGTCGCCGACTTTGACGAGGATGAAGTTGGCGACGCTGGGGACGTATTCGAG
>CAMLSH010000237.1 GCA_946482625.1 uncultured Opitutaceae bacterium | reverse complement strand
CAGCCCGATGCGGGCCAGTGCATGCGCAACGCGAAATTGCGGTGGGTCGAAGTCACCAGCGCGGGTTACACGCGTTACGACAACGAGCCGTTTCGCGAGGCGCTGCGGCGGCGCGGAGCGATGTTCACGAATGCGTCGTCTGTGTTTGCCGAACCGTGCGCGCAACACGCGCTGGCAATGATACTCGCACTCGGGCGGCAGCTGCCGGGAGCGCAGCGCGAGCAGCTCGGCGAACGGCGCTGGTTATACACGGAGTTGCGCCGTGACTCGCGGCTGTTGAGTGGCGAGACGGTGTTGATGCTGGGCTTTGGCGCGATTGGTCGGCGGCTGGCGGAGTTGCTCGCGCCGTTTCACATGAGGATTTTTGCGGTACGGCGGCGCGTCTATAGCGAGAGCGGCGTGCACATCATCCCGGAGGAAAGATTAAGCTCCGTCATCGCGGAGGCGGATCATGTGATCAACGTGCTGCCCGATAACGAGAGCACGCTGAATTACGTGAACGCACGGCGGCTCGGCTGGTGCAAGCGCGGGGCGAAGTTCTACAACATCGGTCGCGGGACAACGGTGGATCAGCAGGCGCTGATCGAGGCGCTGGAGTCGGGCCGGCTCGGCGCGGCATATCTCGATGTGACGGAGCCGGAGCCGCTGCCGCCGTCGCATCCGTTGTGGACGGCTAAGAATTGTCATATCACCCCGCATACAGCGGGCGGGCGGCATGATCAGGATGAGATGCTCGTCCGGCATTTTCTGAAGAATCTCGCGGCGTTCGAGCGCGTGCAGGGCGGAGCGACGAGCCGCGGGAACGGCGATGCGCGAGAGGTTGGCTCGGCGGAGTTTGTTGATCGCGTGCTTTGAGCGTGGGCGACGCTGCGGTTGTTTGCGATCTTGGGCGCGTGCGGGTGGAGCGGGCGCTCCGCGCACGCTGAGCGATGCGAGACGGCGATAGATTCGGGATACGCGGGCAGTGTCGAACAACGCGCCGGGACGGCGCGTTCCACCTCGGAAACGTAGCTCAGGGCAGGGTGATCTGGCGGCGGGCGGGGTCGGACTGGTGGCGGTAGAAAAGCGCGGTGTGGCCGACGGAACCGACGCAGACGCAGCGGCCCTCGTCGACGATCTGGTCGATCAGTGCGGCGCGGGCGTCGCGCTCGATGCCGACGAAGCGGAGTTTAATGAGCTCGTGGTTGTTGAGCTGCTTTTGGAGTTCTTTGAAGAGCTCGGGCGTGAGTCCGGCTTTCCCGACTTTGATGATGGGTTCAAGGGTCTGGCCCTGGCCGCGGAGATAGGTCTTTTGTGCGCCGGTGAGAGGGAAATCGTACATGGAAGGAGAGGCGGGAGAGTAGCGGGTAGTGAGTAGTGAGTAGCGAGTAGGAAAACGCGCGGCGCGGTGGGCGCCGCGAATGACCAATGATCAATGAGCAGTGACCAATGGCTGGAGGCGATGAGTGGTGCGCGGTGGTCGAGGGCGGTTGGAGCGGTGAAGTCTGGAGAGCGGAGAGAGGCGGGGGCGTCGCGGGAATCAGCCGAAGGTATTGAGGGGGAGTTCGCGGAATTGGCCGGGGAAAAGGTCGCCGAGGGTGAGATCGCCGAAGGCGGCGCGGTGGAGGGTGAGGACCTCGCAGCCCTGGCTGGCGAACATGCGGCGGACTTGGTGGTAGCGGCCTTCGGTGAGGGTCAACTCGGCGGTACGTGGATCAAGGATACGTAGCTCGGCCGGGAGGCAGGGGTCTTTTTCGCCGGTGAGCAGGACGGTGCCGCTGGCAAATAGTTCGACGAGGCCGGGCGGCAGATCGCGATCGAGCGTCGCGCGGTAGAGTTTGGGAACCTTGTGCTTCGGCGAGGTGAGACGGTGGACGAGCGCACTCTGATCCGTGAGGAGGAGCAGGCCGGAGGTGTCTTTATCGAGACGGCCGATGCTGGTGATCTGGGGATTGCGCGCGCGCCAGCGGGACGGAAGGAGGCTGTAAACGTTGGGGCCTTCGCGCTCGTCGTGCGAGCAGACAAGGCCGAGGGGTTTGTGAAGGAGGAGGAGCAGGCCGTCGGGATGATCGAGCGGCTGGCCGTCGACAAGGACATCGGCTGGGTGTGCTTTGGTGCCGGAGTCGTCGGCGACTTTTCCTTTCACGGTGACGCGGCCGGACTCGATCCAGTCGCGGGCTTCGCGGCGGGAGCAGTAGCCGAGGTTGGCGAGGAGTTGGTCGAGGCGTCGCATGGTTCGGAGGGAGGTCGGAAAGTAGCGGGTAGCGAGTAGGGGGTAGCGAGGAGGAAAACGCGCACGAGCGAAGCTCGCGCGAATGACCAGTGACCAGTGGGCAGTGACGAGCGGGCGAAGAGGGAGCGATTGTGGGGAAGGGGCGGCGATGGGCGGTCGGAGCGCGTGCGAGCACGCTGGCCTACGGGGGAGGGGGCGCTGAGTTGCGTCTGGCGGGGCAGGTTGTTCGTATTGAGAAGAATGATGCAGTACGTGCTCCTCGGACTTTCGCTTTTATTGGCAGGGGTGGCGTTGTTGACGGCGGTGAAGGCGCCGACAGTAGCGACTTGGCGGATGGCGGTCCTAGCGGGGGAGTTCGGGCATTTTTTGATGGTGCTGCCGCTCGGGCTAGCGGTGTGGGTGGTGACGCGTGGCCCAGGAGAAGGCGGGGTGATTCTGGGGGCGACGCTGGTGGCGTGTGCGGTGGCGACGGGCTTGTTGCTCAAGCCGTCGGTGCAGGCGCGACGGGTGGCGATGGAGCTGCCGGAGCGGTTGGAGCGGGCGTTTGGGAAAGTGGATAGCGGACGCGAGGCGTTTTCTGTGAGGGGGTTTTTTGCGACGGGTGGGGCGGAGGTGAGCGCGGAGACGCGGGTATTTGCTGGGGGGACGGAGGACGTGCTCTCGTTGGATTTTTATCGGGCCCGAGGGAGGACAGGCGCGCCGTGCGTGGTGGTGGTGCATGGCGGCGGGTGGGATAGCGGGGATCGGTCGCAGATGGCGGACATGAACGCGCATCTGGCGCGGCGGGGTTTTGCTGTGGCGGCGGTGAGTTACCGGCTGGCGCCGAAACATGTATGGCCCGCCCAGCGCGAGGATGTGCAGGTGGCGCTGGCGTATTTGAAAAGCAATGCCGGCGAGCTCGGCATCGATCCGGAGCGATTCGTTTTACTGGGGCGTTCGGCGGGCGGGCAGATCGCGGAGTCGGTGGCGTACGACCGCCCGGACCCGGCGGTGCGCGGGGTGATCGCGTTGTATGCGCCGGCGGATTTGGACTTCGCGTGGAGTCACACGCCGGAGCGGGACGTGCTCGACTCGAAAAAGCTCATGCGGCAGCTCACCGGCGGAACGCCGGAGACGGCGGCGGCGAATTTCGAGAGCGCATCGCCGTATCTCCATGCGAGGGGCGGCGCGGTGCCGACGCTGTTGATGCATGGAAAAATCGACTCGCTGGTGTGGTATCGGCAGAGCGAACGACTGGCGGAGAAACTGCGGGGCGAAGGCGTACCTTGCCTGTTTGTTGAGCTGCCGTGGGCGACGCATGCGTTCGACTACACGCTGCGCGGACCGGGCGGGCAGTTGAGCACGTTTGCGATCGAGTGGTTCGTGGAAGCAGTGACGGCGCGCGAGCGAGGCTCGCGCGAATGACCAATGACCAAACGGGAGGACGTTTTAGCAGGAAGGCGGGCGGTGGTGAATCGGCGCGTTAGGGATAACGCGCCCTACCTCAGAAGGCGGAAAACGCGACGGGGGCGTCGCGCCTCCATCGAAAACAAGAGGGCTGACTAAAAGCTCAGCGCGTAGGTGGCGTTGAGGGAGCGCTCCTGATCGACGCGGGCGTGGGAGGCGAGGAGGTCGCGGTCGAAGAGGTTGCGCACGCCGAGGCCGAGATTGTGGGTGTATGGGCGGGCTTTCGGGCCTCGTTTCCACGAGTAGCCGGCGTTCAAGCTGACGAGGGTGTTGTCGGGATAGGCGAGGTATTCGCGACTGGCGCTTTCGTAGTAGGCGACGAAGCCGCTGACGTAGGTGAGCGTGCCGCCGAGGGAAAAACCGTTGAGCCGGCCGGCGAAGGCGCGGCGGGTGGAAAGGCCGAGCGTGGTGCGCGGGAGGCGGGTGATCGGGCGGCCGATTTCCTCGGGGAGATCGGGGGAGGCGGTGCTGATGGCCTGCGTGATCGTGGCGCGGCCGGAGAGTGTCCAGATTTTGGCGACAACGGTTTTGAGGTCGATGGTGCCTCCGGTGAAACGTTCTTCGCCGGCGGCGACGAGCTGGGGCTGGGTCTGGTTGGCGTCGGCGATGGGGTCGTCGTAGAGCGGGTTTCGGCGGGAGATGTTTTGGTTGTAGTATTGGAAAAGGAGCGCGGTGGCGCTGAGGCGTTTGTCGAAGAAAAGGCCTTTGATGCCGGCTTCGTAGCCGAGGGTTGTCTCGTTGCCTTGGATGCGGCCGGTGCGGGCATCGACCCGGGTGGAGGGCTCGAAGGCGGAGCTGGTGTTGGCGAAGAGCAGCAGGCGGCCGGGGAGGAGTTGGTAGTTGGCGCCGGCGTGGTGGGTGAGTTCGCGGACGCGGTCGGTGACATGCGGGCGGGTGGCGCCGGGGCGGTCGTCGTCGATCTCGAGGGCGACGAAGTCGGCGCGCAGCCCGGCGGTGGCGACGAGTTTGCCCTGCCAGAAGGCGGCGCGTTCGCTGAGGGAGACGGCGTTGTAGCCGGTGGCTTCGTGGCGGTCGGTGAGGATGCGGCTGTAGAGATCCGGCGAATACGCGGGGCGGAAATAGTTGGGCGCGTCGGGATCGAATTCGCGGACGTCGATCGGCAGGGCGTTGCGGGCGCTGGAGGGCAGGCCGCGTTGTTCGCGATGGTAACGGAGGTGGTTGGACTCGATCAGGAGGGTAACTTTGTGGTCCGTTTTGAAGGCGAGAAAGCGGGCGGTGGTTTCGACGCCGGCGCTGAGTGCGCGGAGCGGTTGTTCGATGCGCTGGGGTTCGCGGGTGCCGCCGAAGCGGCCGAGGTCGAGGAGGTACTGGCTGGTGGTGAAACGGTCTTCGGTGAGGGCGCGCTGCCAGGCTTGGAGGATGGCGCGGAGGGTGACGCGACGGCCGAGCTGGCCTTCGAACTGGAGGCTGGCGCTGGCGATTTTTTTCTCGAGGCGGGCGTTGGGACCGTAGGTGTGGAAATCCGCGAGCGGGCGGTAGGGGCCGACTATTTTCGCCGAGGCGGTGGGACGGTAGTCGGGCAGGTTGGGCGCGGGATTGCCGGAGAGTTCCGCGTAGTCGACGGACAGCATGGTGCTGGCGGAGCGGCTGTGGCGGAAGGTGAGCGCGCTGCTGAGGAATTTGCTGTCGACACGGGCGAAATCCTGCGGGCCTCCACGGTGCTGCCAGCCGGTCGACAGGCGGTGCCAGATTTTTTTCGGGACGACTGGAGCGGAGGTTTCCAGGCGGGCTTGTTGCGAGTCCTGGGTGTCGATGGAGGCGGCAAAGCGCGTGTAATTTTTCGCGCGCGGGCGGGCCGTAAGGAAATTCTGGATGCCGCCGGGGGCGGCGCGTCCGGCGACGGGGGTGAGCGGGCCCTGGATGAGTTCGACGCGCTCGATTGAGAGAATCTCGGGAATGCCTGTTTGTGAGAAGCCGTTGCGGAGGCGGGGCGTGGGGAAGCCGCGGAGGTTGACGCGGTTGACGCCGGTGGCGAGGTCCGCAGGGCTGGCGCCGCTGACGATGGAGAGCTCGGCGTTGAGTTCGGTGGCGAACTCTTCTTCGCGTTGCGGGCCGGCGAGCAGGTCGTTGGAGAAGGGCGGCTCGTTCATCGCGGCTTCGGGGCCGCCCATGCCGGTGGCGTCAAAACCTTCGTCCGCGTCGGCTCCGACCGTAAGCGGGTCGAGCAAAGTGAGGTCGTTGTCGTCGTCCGTGTTCTGAGCGAGGGAGGCGGTGGCGGCGCAGGCGAGTGCGAGTAAGTAGAAGAAGCGGAAGCGAAGGCTCACGGAAGCGGACGGGCGTGGGGCGGCTGGCTGGCGGTCGGGCCGTTGGAGAAAAAGCGGGAGATGGCGGCGTGGAGATCGGGCGAGCGGACGGGTTTGCCGAGGTAGGCGTCCATGCCGGCTTCGATGAAGCGCTCTTGATCGCCTTTCATGGCGTGGGCGGTGAGGGCGATAATGGTGATGTGGCGGCCGTTGGATTCCTCCAGCTGGCGGATGCGGCGGGTGGCTTCGAGGCCGTCCATGTCGGGCATCTGCACATCCATGAG
>CAMLSH010000236.1 GCA_946482625.1 uncultured Opitutaceae bacterium | reverse complement strand
GAAAAGCTCGGCACCGCGCTTCAGCGCCTCGTTGCCGAAGATCCTACCCTCCGCGTCAAAACGGATCAGGACACCGGCCAAACGATTCTCGCCGGCATGGGCGAGCTTCACCTCGAAATCCTCGTCGACCGCATGAAGCGCGAGTTTAAGGTCGAGGCGACTTCCGGAAAGCCGCAGATCGCCTACCGCGAGACCATCACCACGCCTGCTGAGGCTGAAGGTAAATTCATCCGTCAGTCCGGTGGTAAGGGCCAATACGGCCACGTCGTCGTCAAGATCGAGCCCAACGAAAAGGGCAAGGGCGTCGAAGTCATCAACGAGACCGTTGGCGGCTCGATCCCGAAAGAATTCATCAAGCCTTCGACCGAAGGTATTCTCGAAGCGTGCAACAACGGTGTTGTCGCCGGTTATCCGGTGGTCGACGTCATCGTTCGCATCGTTGACGGTTCCTTCCACGAGGTCGACTCGTCGGAAATGGCGTTCAAGATGGCCGGCATCTTCGGCTTCAAGGAAGCCATGAAGAAGGCGTCGCCGATCCTCCTCGAGCCGATCATGGGCGTCGAGGTCACCACTCCTGAAGAGTACCAAGGCGATCTCATGGGCGACATCAACCGTCGCCGCGGTCAGATCCAAGGCATGGAGAACAAGGCGGGCGCCTGCATCATCGCAGCGCACGTTCCCCTCGAACTCCTCTTCGGTTACGTCACCGACATTCGCTCCCTCTCAAAGGGCCGCGCGTCTGCGTCCATCACACCTTCACACTTCTCGCAGGTCCCGAATTCTTCGCTCCAAAAGATCGTCGAAAGCTCCGCGAAAGCTCCCGCCCGTACCTAAACCCTCGTTCTTTTCCCGCCATGAAAGGCCAACGCATTCGCATCAAACTCCAGGGCTTCGACTATCGCGTCATCGATCAGTCCGCGCTCGAGATCGTCGAAACCGCCAAGCGCTCCGGCGCCCGCGTTTCCGGCCCGATCCCGCTGCCGACCCGCATCGAAAAGCTCTCGGTCAACCGTTCTCCGCACGTCGACAAGAAGTCGATGGAGCAGTTCGAGTCGCGCACTCACAAGCGCCTCATCGACATCATCGAGCCCACGGCCCAGACGGTCGACGAGCTCAAGAAACTCAATCTTCCCTCCGGCGTCGATATCACCATCAACGTTTGAGTTAACTACATCCAACATACATAGCAGCTGCCCATGTGCGCACCGCGCACCGCTGGGTTTCTTCTAATGTAGGTCACCTAAACGGAAATTTTTCCACCTACCACTTAGCCCATGATCTCTACGCTCCTAGGCAAAAAACTCGGAATGACGCAGGTCTACGACGCTCAAAACGTCTTAGTCCCGGTCACCGTGGTCGAAGCCGGTCCATGCCCGGTCGTCCAAGTCAAAACGACCGAAAACGACGGTTACAACGCAGTGCAGCTCGGCTTCTCCAAAAAGAAGTCCAAGAACACTTCCTCGGCTGAACAAGCCCACGCCAAGAAGGCCGGTCTCGACGAGACCCCTCGCGTGCTCAGCGAAGTCCGCCTCGAAGCGGCTTCCGACCTCAAGGTTGGCGATGTCGTCACCGTTGCCGCCTTCACCGAAGGGCAGACGGTCGATGTTATCGGCATCACCAAGGGTAAAGGTTTCCAAGGCGTCGTGAAACGCTTCCGTGTTGCCGGCGGTCCCGCCACCCACGGTTCGATGTTCCATCGCCGCATCGGTTCGGTCGGTATGCGCCAGACTCCTGGTCGCGTCTGGAAGAACCAAGCCATGCCTGGCCACATGGGCCAGCTGCGCCGCACCGTGCAGAACCTCACCATCGTGAAGGTCCTCGCCGACAAAAACATCCTCCTCGTGAAGGGTGCAATCCCAGGCGCCAACGGTGACGACGTCATCGTGCGCACGGCCATCAAGGGCCAGGCCCGCAAAGCTTAACCTACGAGGAACCAGCCCATGAATCTCAAAGTTTTCTCTTCCGACGGCACGTCCTCCCGTGACCAAGACTTCGGTATCCCGACCTTCGAAGGCGACAAAGGCCTTCAAGCGGTGAAAGAAGTCATCGTCGCCATCAACGCCAACGCCCGTCTCGGCACGCACTCCACCAAAACCCGCGGCGAAGTCCGTGGCGGTGGTAAGAAGCCTTGGCGCCAAAAGGGCACCGGTCGCGCTCGCGCCGGCTCCATCCGCTCGCCCCTCTGGGTCGGTGGTGGCGTCGTCTTCGGCCCGAAGCCCCGCGACTACTCGAAGAAGATCAACGCCAAGGTGAAGGCCCTCGCTTTCTCCCGCGCTCTCTTCGACCGCGCAGCTGCCGGCGAAATCGATGTCATCGAGAGCTTCGTCGCTCCGGCCGCCAAGACCAAAGAAATCAATCAAGTCATCGGTCGTATCGCTCCCGCGGGCAAAGTGCTCGTTGTGGATGCTCAATTCACTGCCGAAGCCGCCCGCGCCACGCGCAATATCGCCCGTGTCTCCATGCAGGAAGCTTCCAAGCTCAACACCCTCGATCTGGCCCAATACCGTAAGATCATCGTCTCCACGGCGGCCCTCGAAAAAATCATCGCCCGCGCCTCTGGAGGTAACTCATGAACGCCAACAACGTTCTCAAACTCGTCCGTCTGACGGAAAAATCCAACAAGCTGTCGTCCGAATACGGCCAGTACACCTTCGAGGTTTTCCCCAGCGCCACCAAGTACACCATCGCTGAAGCCGTCGAAAAGACCTTCAAGGTATCGGTGACCCGCGTGAACATCCAAAACTACCGCGGCAAAAACAAAAAGGCTCGCAACGGCCGCCCCACCACGACCTCCGACTTCAAGAAGGCGATCGTGACGTTGAAGGCCGGCGACAAGATCGAGCTCGTCTAATCCGCCCGGAGAAACACCACCATGGCTATCAAACCTTTCAGCCGCCCGCTCACGCCCGCTCAGCGCTTCACTTCGTTGAACACGGCCGATGGCGTCAGCAGCAAGCGCCCCGAGCGCGCCCTCACCGAGCCCAAGCACAAGACCGGCGGACGCAACGTCTACGGTCGCGTCACCTCCCGCCATCGCGGCGGCGGTCACAAGCAGCTCTACCGCATCATCGACTTCAAGCGCGACATCCTCGACCAGCCCGCCAAGGTGCAGGCCCTCGAGTACGATCCTAACCGTACCGCCAACATCGCGTTGGTTTCTTACCCGAACGGTGAGAAGCGCTACATCATCGCTCCCGAAGGCCTTGCCGTCGGTTCGACGATCGTCGCATCCGACACGGCCACGACCAACGACTTCGTTGTCGGTAATAACTTCCCGCTGGCGATCATCCCGCCCTCGACGAAGCTTCACAACGTCGAGCTCGTCCCTGGTCGCGGCGCCCAGATCGCTCGCACCGCCGGCTCCTCGCTCGAGCTCGTGGCGATCGAAGAAGGCCAGGCTACCCTCAAGATGCCGTCCGGCGAACTCCGCCGCGTGAACGCGAAATGTCGCGCCACGATCGGCATCGTCGGCAACGGCGATCACAACAAGCAGTCGCTCGGCAAAGCCGGTCGCAGCCGCTGGCTCGGCAAACGCCCGCACGTTCGCGGCGTTGCCATGAATCCCGTCGATCACCCCAACGGTGGTGGTCAGGGCAAATCCAAGGGTGGTGGTGGCCGTCAGCAGCTCGTCTCCCCGTGGGGCCAGCTCGCCAAGGGCTTCCCGACCCGTCGTCGTTCGAAGCTCTCGAACAGCCAGATCATCGTCCACCACAACGGCCGCAAGCCACGTGGTAAGAAGTAACCCCGAGATTTTCGTACCATGGCACGTTCCATCAAAAAAGGCTTCTTCGTTGACTACCACCTGCTCGAGAAAATCGAGAAGGCGGTCAAAGCCGGCGCCAAGAAACCCATCCAGACGTGGTCGCGTCGTTCGACCATCACCCCCGATTTCATCGGACACACCTTCAATGTTCACAACGGCAAGGCCTTCGTGGCCGTGTACGTCACTGAGAACATGGTCGGCCACAAGCTCGGCGAATTCGCGCTCACCCGCGTGTTCAAGGGCCACGGCGGCATGACCCGTAAGGAAATCTAAGTTTAACCAATCAATCAAAAGGGCAGGGGGCCGCGATTACCGCGGCCCTGCTGTCGCCTCCCTAATCGAAGGAATCTTAAAATCATGGAAGTCCAAGCCCTCACACGCTACGCGCGCATGTCCCCTAAAAAGGTGCGCGAAGTCGCCCGCACGGTTCAAGGTCGCAAGGCCAATGAAGCGGTCGATCTCCTCACGCTCATCCCGCGCAAATCCGCGCGCCTGATCGTCAAGACCCTCAAGTCCGCCATCGCGAACGCTGAGAACAATAACAACCTCTCCGCCGATTCCCTCGTCGTGAAGAGCGCGATCGTCGAGAACGGTCCCGTCCTCAAGCGCTTCAAGGCCGGTGCCCGCGGCACCGCGATGCCCCGCCGCAAGAAGATGTCCCACATCAAGATCGTCCTGTCGGACGGCAACTCGAACTAATTTCCTACCATGGGCCAAAAGACCAATCCAATCGGCTTCCGCCTCGCCGTCCGCCGTAACTGGCAGTCCCGCTGGTATGCGACGAAGAAGGACTTCCCCAAGCTCCTCCTCGAAGACCAGATCATCCGTGAGAAACTCATGGAGAAGCTGAAGCAGGCTTCCGTGCCGCGCATCTTCATCGAGCGCGCCTCGAACCGCGTCCGCGTCAAGATTTACACCGCCCGTCCCGGCATCGTCATCGGCCGCAAGGGCCAGGAGATCGAGAAGATCAAGGAAGAGCTCTCCAAGCTCACCGGCAAAGAGATCCTCCTCGACATCCAGGAAGTGAAGAAGCCCGAGATCGAAGCTCAGCTCGTCGCTGAGAACGTCGCTCTCCAGCTCGAACGCCGTATCGCGTTCCGCCGCGCCATGAAGAAGGCCGTTGAAATGGCCATGACCCTCGGCGCCGAAGGCATCCGTATCCAATGCTCCGGCCGTCTCGGTGGCGCCGACATCGCCCGCCGCGAATGGCAGCGCAAAGGCCGCGTGCCATTGCACACCCTCCGCGAGAACATTGACTACGGCTTCTTCGAAGCCCGCACCCTTTTCGGCAAGATCGGCGTTAAATGCTGGATCTGCAAAAAGGACGCTGAACCCGCCGCCTGATCCGCATTAACGGACTAACCTTTTAGGAGAATACACTCCCATGGCTCTCGCTCCCGCACGCACCAAATACCGCAAATCCCAGAAGGGTTCCCGCTCCGGCAATGCCAAGCGTGGTAACACTATCGCCTTCGGTGAATATGGCCTCCAATCCCTCACCCGCGGACCGATGACCGGTCAGCAGATTGAGGCGGCCCGCGTCACCATCTCGCGCCACCTGAAGCGCAAGGGCAAACTCTGGATCCGCGTTTTCCCCCACAAGCCCGTCACCAAAAAGCCCGCCGAGACCCGCATGGGTTCCGGTAAAGGCCCGGTGGAATACTACGTGGCTATCATCAAGCCCGGCGCCGTTCTCTTCGAACTCTCCGGCGTTCCCGTTACCGTCGCCAAAGAGGCCTTCCGCCTCGCCGACGCCAAGCTGCCCTTCCACTGCCGTTTCATCGTGCGTGAAGGCACGGCTGTCTAAACCACAACCGTCCCCAGAAAAGACGCATCATGACTTCCAAAGAAATCCGCGATCTCGCTCCGGCTGAGATCACCACCAAGCTCGCCGACATCCGCGCCGAACTCCTCCAGCTCCGCCTGAAGAAGAACACCGGCCAGGTCGAAAAGACCCACACGATTCGCGCTCTCCGCAAGGACGTAGCCCGCCTCGAGACCATCTTGAACCAAAAGAAAGCCAAAGCCGCCTGAGGCCGCCGCTAGTCCCATACGATCATGTCCTCCTCGACCCGTAACAAACGCAAAGACCTCATCGGTTTCGTCACCAGCCGCTCCGGCGACAAGTCCGTCAAGGTCACCGTCCCGTACAAGACTCCCCATCCACTCTACCACAAGGTCGTCAATCGTAAGACCGTCGTGCACGTTCACGACGAGAAGAACGAGACCAAGGTCGGCGACAAGGTCGAGATCATGGAAACGCGTCCCCTCAGCCGGCTGAAGCGCTGGCGCATCATCCGCGTGATCGAGGCCTCCGTCCTCGCAGGCGCGGCCATCACCGAACAAGACGTCGCAGCGACCGTCCCCACCAAAGTCACGCAGGCCTCCACGCCTGCCGCTGAATAAAACCCATTTAAGAACCACGCGTCATGATCCAACTGCGCTCCATTCTCGAAGTTGCTGACAACACCGGTGCCCG
>CAMLSH010000235.1 GCA_946482625.1 uncultured Opitutaceae bacterium | reverse complement strand
CGTTTCGCCAACGGCGTCCGCCTCAACTTCAAGCAAACCGACTTCGAGGCCGACACCGTCAACGTCTTCGTCCGCATCCGCGGCGGCCGCCTCACCACCCCCTCCGCCCTCCCCGGTCTGGATTTGCTCGCCGGATACGCCTTCACCGACGGCGGACTCGGCCGCCACAGCGCCGCCGAGATCGGCGATCTGCTCGTGGATCGCAACGTCGGTCTCAGCTTCCACGTCGAGCCCGATGCCTTCGTCTTCATCGGCCAAAGCTCCCGCCGCGATCTTCCGCTCTGCCTCCAGCTCATCGCCGCCTACATCACCGACGCCGGCTACCGCCCCGAAGCGCTTCGCGACGCGCATGCCTCCTATGGATCGTTGCTCTCCTCGCTCGAAGCCTCCGCCGGCGGCACGATCCACCGCCACGCCGAACGCCAGCTCATGGATGACGACGCCCGCTTCGGCATCCCCGCCGAACAGAACTTCTACAACCGCACGCTCCCCGAGCTCGCCGCCTGGCTCAAACCCGCGCTCGCCGACGCGCCGTTGGAAATGAGTATCGTGGGCGACACCACGTGGGAACTCGCTTCCGCCGCCGTCGCCAGCACGATCGGCGCGCTTCCCGCCCGCGCCGACAGCACGAAACCGCCGCGCCTCAAAGCGCCCCGCTTCGCCGACGCTCCGCGCCAGCCCGTCCTCTACGTCGCCCCCGCCCGCCTCAAACAATCCGCGCTCGCCTGGTACTTCCCCGCGCCCGATGCCGGCGACTACCAGTCCGAGCGCCGCTGCGTGCTCCTCGCCGCTGTACTCGAAGAACGCCTCCGCCTGCGCCTGCGCGAAGAGCTCGGCTCCGCCTACGCCCCCAGCGCGTCGTTCGTCTCTCATGACGGCCTGCCCAGATGCGCCTACTTCGTCGTCTACGCCGAAGTGGACGCCGCCCGCGCCCCCGAAGCAGCCGCCGCCCTGCGCAAAGAATTCGAATCACTCCGCTCCAGCGGCATCACCGACGACGAATTTCTCCGCGTGAAAACCCCGTTCCTCCGCGAACGTACCGACCATCTCCGCCACAACGGCTACTGGGGCCACACCGTGCTTCTCGACGCACAGGAACGCCCCTACCGGCTCGAAGCCGCGCTCAATCGTCACGAAGACACCGCCGCCATCTCCCGCTCCGAAGTCCAGTCGTTGCTTCTCAAATACATCAACCGCAAGAAAGGCACCCTCTTCATCGCTGAACCCGGCCGCCTGCGGAAGTGGGACGGTAAGTAACCACCACCCGCCACTCAGGCATTCAGAATTTGGCCTGACTCCGCCGTTCCGCTCGTCCAAATCCGGAGCGGCATGAACATCTCGCGCGGGCTACCCCTCCTGGCTGCTGCTGTTGTCGTTATCCTGACTGCATTCACGCGCAGTCCGGCACAAACCGCGGAGGCGCCTTCCGCCGCCGACGCATGGCCTCTTGGCGACGTCGAGATCACCGACAGCCCGTTGGTCACCACCGGGCAGCTCGAAAACGGTCTGCGCTACGCCATCCGTCCGCACACCGCTCCGGACGGGCGCCTAAGTCTGCGTCTCTTGGTGGAGGCCGGCTCTCTTCACGAAAACGACGACGAGCGCGGCTTCGCCCACTTCGTCGAACACATGGCCTTCAACGGCACGAAAAACTTTCCCGCGGGTGAGCTCGTGAAATTTCTCCAACGCCAAGGCGCCCGGTACGGCCCGCACCTCAACGCAACGACGAGCGTCACCTCCACTGTATACAAACTCGACCTGCCCGCCGCCGCACCCGACTCGCTCGAAACCGGCTTGCGCGTTTTCCGCGATTTCGCGGACGGCATTTTATTCGAGTCCGGCGAGGTGAGGCGCGAGCGCGGTGTCATCCTCAGCGAAGACCACATGCGGCGCACCCCCGAGAACGCCGAAGTCATCGCGCGCGACCGTCTCCTCTATGACGGCACCCGCATTCCCGAGCGCGCGCTGATCGGTCTCTCCGCGCAGATCGAGCGCACCGACCGCAGCGGCCTCCGCCATTTTTATGACGCGTGGTATCGCCCCGAGCGCATCAGCGTCATCGTCGTGGGCAACGTTTCTCCCGCTGAAGCGAAAACCCTTGTCGAAAAACATTTCGCCTCGCTCTCAACCCGCGCACCGGCACGGCCAGAGCCGGTCGTCGGCCAAAGCAAAACCCTCACCGCCCCCGCCATCGCCATCCACGCCCGCCCGCTCGCCGGCGCCACGACTACCTTCTACAGCATCACCGACCGCACAGAGAAACACTCCACTTTGGCCGGTCAGCTCCGCGGATTCCGCGTACGCGTCGCCATCTCGATTCTGCGAGAGCGCCTCACCCGCCATGTCCAAGCTCCCGCCGCGATCATCAACCAAACGACTTCGGACATGGACGTGGACTACCTGAAATTTCGCCGCGTTTCGCTCTCCGTCGCCAGCTCCCCGGAAAACATCGCACCCGCACTTGCCCTGCTGGAACAGGAACTCAGGCGTGCACAGGAACAAGGCTTCACGCCGGAGGAAGTCGCCCGCCAACGCAGCATCCTGCGCGATGCTCTGCGCAGCACCGCCGAAAGCGTGTCGACCGTGCCGGCGTCCGGCATCGCCGATGCGTTCGTCAAATATGTAGAAGACGATTCTCCGCTGCGCCTGATCAACGATTCCCTCGACGACTTGCTCGCGGTGCTGGACCGGCTCACTCCTGAAAACTGTCAGAGCGCGCTTCAGGAATTCTTCGCCCAACCGCCGCGGATTTTTGTCAGCTGTTCGGCCAACCATCTTCCATCGGTAGAAACCGTCACCAAGGCGTACCACGCCAGCCGCGCCATTCCCGTCGTGGCAAACGCTCCCGGCGAAGCCGAGTCCTCCTTTGCCTACGAGGATTTCGGCCCGTCCGGAACCGTCGCGGAGAGAAACGAAGTTGCCGATCTCGGCATCACGCAACTCCACCTCGCCAACGGCGTGCGCGCGAATCTGAAACCCACCGCCTTCGAGGCGGGCCAAGTCCGCATTCTAATCCGGCTGGGCTACGGACGCCTCGCCGAGCCACCCGACCAGCCGGGGCTCGCGCTCTGGCATCCCTTCCTCTGGGAGGGCGGAACCAGCAAACACACGGCCGCCGAATTCCGCCGGTTTCTCGGCGGATTGAATGGCGTAACCACCAGCACACTCGATGACGCCAACACGCTCGAAGCCGCGCTGCCCAAGGCCAATCTCACGCGAGGCCTGCGCCAGCTCACGGCGTTGATCGCCGATCCCGCTTTCCGCGATGAAGGCTGGGAGCCCGCTAGGTCTATCCTGCGCGGATACATCGGTCCGCTCTGGAATAAACCCGAAGGCGCCGTCGCCCAGTTCGTCCTACCACTGCTAGCCGGCGGCGATTCCCGCATCGGCATTCCCGCCGACGCCAAATACCTGGCGCGCACCGCTGACCAATATCGCGCGTGGTTCACGCCCCAACTCGCCATTGGGCCCATCGAACTTTCCATCGTCGGCGATTTCGAGATCGAGCCGCTCATCGACGAACTGACGCGCACCGTGGGTACATTGCCCACGCGCGCTCCGCGCGAAGCGCAAACTTTTCCCGTTGATCTCAACTTCCACCGCGACCGGCGTGTGGCCCGCTACTATTTCAAGGGAACCGCCGAGCAGGCCTCGCGCTGGGAATTCTTTTGGCGCATCCGTGAACCGGTTACGCCCAAGGAACGTCGCCATCTCGAGATGCTGGCCGACATATTTGGCGACCGAGTCCGCGCCGAAGTTCGCGAGCGGAAAGGGTCAACGTACCGCGTAGCCGCCGGCGTGTCGTGGAATGACATCTATCCCGGCTTCTCATTCATTCGATGCTCCGTGGATCATCAGCCGGCGCATCGTGAAAAACACACCCGCGCAGTCCGGAAACTCGCGCTGGCCATCGCGGAGAAAGGCGTCACCGCCGACGAACTCGCCCGCGCGAAAGCGCAGGCCCTCGCCTCCCTCGCGAGCGAGCAGAACACCAATGAGTACTGGCTCAAGGACGTGCTCGCCGATTCGCAACAGCGCCCCGTCCGCCTCGAGGCGGAGCGCACCGCTCGGACGGATCTATCGAGCGCGACCGTCGCCGACTTGAACGCACTCGCCGCCCGCTACTTCGGCCCGGATCGCGTATTCCACTACCTGATCGTTCCCTCGGCACTGATTCCGAAGAAGAAGTAGTCCTTCATCCTCGCGATCACTTCGCGGTGCGGAATTGGATTTTCCAGTTCAGCGCCCGCACGAGTCCGAGCAATCCGATGGTCGTCACACCGATGACCGCCAGCCCCGTCCAGTCGTGAAAATACCCCTCGATCGCCTGCGACCCATATCGATAAGCCCAGCCCGTGAGAAACAGACTGCGGACCAGATTCATCAGCAGCGCAAACGCGGTCGCGGCCACTAGCAGCGTGAGCTTTTTCCAGAACTGCTCGAAACACATCGCCCCGAGAAACGACCCGGCGAACAAGCAACCCATCAACGAACGAATCCCGGAGCACGCTTCGGCGACACCGACTTCTCCCGCCGGCAACACGAGGACGTTGCCCTGTTGCTCAATCGCGAGACCGAGAGAACTGAAAATGAAGAAGACCACTCCCGTGACTTTCCCGAGCAGGAACAGGCTGACCGAATTCTCGACCAAGGAAACCATCGGCGCCGATACCAGCCACACCAACGCCGGAAACCCAAACAGCCGTGCGACCGCCCACCCGTCGGCGCCTCCGGCGTCCCCAACGAGCGCGATGAGTCCCAACACGAGCCCGGTCGTCCCGAGCGAGAGCGCAAGCGACGCGGGATACGACGCGCCCGCCACGGCGAGCGTGAGTGCGCCAAACAGAAAAAAAGCTGCGCCGCCTGCGACCGCCAACCACGCCATGAGCCGCATGGCGGGAGCGCGCGCGGTGGCGTCGGAATCACGCGGTATCCCGGCAGCGAGGACAATCCGCGGCCAGCGATCGAAGACCACGTAACCGACGAAAAAGGGTACGAGCCACCCGAAGGCATAGTCGGTTTTCAACAGCCACCAGTGCGTTTGATTCCACGCGGTGAAAATCACGAATCCCGTCAGCACCAGCAGTGCGAAAGCGAACAAGGACGGCACGCCCAAGATGAAATTTCGTTTTTTGTCCAAGACTGGAAAACCCCGCCGCATTGCTCCACTCCACCGGACGCGAGCGCGCTGAAAGAATAAAGCCCGGAATTTGCCGGTGCCGGAGAGGAACGCGGCCTTGTCCGAGGTGGAGCGTGCCGTCCCGGCGCGCTCGGATCGGTCATCCGCGTTTCTCGTTACTCGCATTTCCCGCATCGTTCAGCGCGCGCTGAGCGTCCGTTTCACCCCGGAAAACGCGCCGCTCGACTCTGTTCGTAGGCGCAGAAACATCACGCCATGCCCGCGCCAGCACCAACGCCCGATTCCTGGTCCGAGTGGAAGCCGCTCGACCGCCTGCCACCGCTCTCCTCGCGCACGTTTGCCGAGCTGATCGACGGCGGGCAGGCGTTTCGTTGGAATCGTCAACCCGATGGCAGCTGGCTCGGCGTGTGGGGCGATTGCGTGGCGCAGCTAAAACAGGACGAAACCGGCGCTGTGCATTGGCGCGCTCCGGTCCGACTCGCAGCGCGTGTCACTACCGCCCTCCCCAGCTACTTCGGACAAACCGCCGCCGTGAACGCACTCGTCGATGAACTGCCCTGGCGTAGCGACGCGCACCTCGCGCTCTGCTTGAAAACGTTTCCCGGCTTACGCATCCTGCGCCAGCCCTTCGGCGAGACGTTGCTCGGGTTCCTATGCAGCGCCACCAAGCAGATCGTGCAGATCAAACAAATGATGGAGCTGCTCGCGCTCCGTCACGGTGCCTCACTGGGCGTCCTGCCCGCCGATGGGAAAACGTCTGCGACCATCGTCCATCGTTTGCCCACGTGGGCGGAGCTCGCTGCCGTGCCCGAAAAACAACTACGCGAGTGCCTGCTCGGTTTCCGAGCGCGGTACATTCACGACACCGCGCAGTTCATCGCGAGCCATCCGGGCTGGTTGGAAGGGACGGAGGAGCTGCCCTACGCCGAAGCGAAGGAGCGTCTGTGCTCGCTGCCGGGAGTCGGAGAAAAAGTTGCCGACTGCGTGCTTCTCTTCGGAGCGGGAAAGATGGAGGCGTTTCCTGTCGATGTCTGGATCTTAAAAACGCTCGCCAGCCGTTACGGCCTCGACGGCTGGAAGCCCGCCCAAGTCGCCCATTTCGGTCGCGCCCACTTCGGCCCCGCCGCGGGCCTCGCGCAGCA
>CAMLSH010000234.1 GCA_946482625.1 uncultured Opitutaceae bacterium | reverse complement strand
CGCGCGGGTCGCGGTTGTCCACGCCCGCCATGTCGATGAGGAACATGAGCAACGCACAACGCTCGATATGGCGTAGGAAACGGTGCCCGAGGCCGCGGTTTTCGCTGGCGCCTTCGATCAGGCCGGGGACGTCGGCGATGAGCAGGCGGTCGTACTTTTTAGGATACTCGATGACGCCGATCTGCGGATGAAGCGTCGTAAAGGGATATGCGGCAGTCTTCGGCCGGGCTTTGGTGATCTTCGTGGTGAGCGAGGATTTGCCGGCATTCGGAAAACCGACGAGGCCGATGTCGGCGATGCTCTTCAGCACGAGGCGAAATGCACCGACTTCGCCCGGCTGGCCGGCGTTCGCCCGCTTCGGCGCGCGGTTGGTGGAGGTCTTGAAATGCGTGTTGCCCCAGCCGCCGTTGCCGCCCTTGCAGAGGACGATCTGCTCGCCGTCGTTGATGATCTCGGCGACGACTTTTCCCGTGGCTTCGTCGGTGACGACGGTGCCGAGCGGGAGTTTAAGAACGGCAGGTTTGCCGTCGCGGCCGTGACAATCGGCACCGAGACCGTGCTCGCCGCGTTCGCCGCGCCAGTGAGGCTGATACTTGTAGTCGACGAGGTTATTGGTGTCGTCGTTGCCCACGAGAATGACGTCGCCGCCCCGGCCTCCATCGCCGCCGTTGGGGCCGCCCCACGGCTCGTATTTTTCTCGGCGGAAGCTCACGCAGCCGCGGCCGCCGTCGCCGGCTTGAACTTTAATGACACACTCGTCGATAAACATGGCGGACAGTTACAAGTGGATGCAGAGGCGGACACAAATCAATAGCGGCACCCCTTCAGCCAAGCGGCCCACGTGGGCATAAAAAAACAGGCACCCGAGCGAGAAGGGTGCCTGCGTCATCGGCACATTTGCGTGCCCGGTGAAATAAATCAGGTGCGTCTGGCTCGACGGCGGTAGACGGCGAGCGCTCCGAGAAGGAGCGCGCCCAAGAGACCGTAAGTGGACGGTTCGGGCACCGCGGTGTCGCCGCCGACGGGAGGCTGCACGATGACACCGCCGTTGCGCACGCTGAACGCATACCGGCCGTCGATCGACGTGCCGTCGAAGGCCACGCCGAGCTGGTTGTAGATCAGCCCATTGGTCAGATTGGAATCGAGGAAGAACAAAGACGTGCCCGAGCCCGGGAGCTCATAAGAAGTCGCCCCGCCATTTGAATAACCAATGCGAACGGGATTGCCGCCAATACCCTGACCGTTGCTGCCGCTAGCGGTACCGGCCTCCCAATTCACGTCCGTATAATTGAATTCGAAATCGAACGCGCCGGCGGAGATGTCACTGCGGTCCACCAAGACCAGTTGGAACGTGTTGAAGATCGGAATCTGGTTATAGACGCCGACATTGAAGTAGTTGACCGCGAAAGCGGCGTGGCCGCCGAGAGTGCCCGTGCCGTAGGTGACGGGATTCGATCCAACGGCGCGCGTGTCCACATCGGCAAAGAACGGCGCGATGATAACCCGGCTGGTGCCGGACAAACCAAACGGCGTGAACGTAGAAAGAGCGCTGTCGAAGGTGATATTGCCGTTGTTGTTCACGTACACGTTGCTGTACGTGGTGCCGAAGAAATTAGCGTTGAACCCAAGGCTAACCAATCCCGTGGAGCCATCATCGTTCGCGGGAAGCGTGTTGGAGTCGTAACCGGAAAAACTGCGCAATTGGGCCGACGCGGTGAGCGCGGGAATAGAAAACGCAAGCACTGCAAAGGCACGCAGTGTGGCAAGTTTGAACGATTTCATGGATATGGTTGTTGAGCCCGGACGTGCTTCGTCTGGAAGGATCAATTTATTCCCGCACGGGGAATCATTCCATCAGGCAAACCATTACACCGGGATGAGGCGGGACCTACAGCGGTCGTACTCATTCGTCCTACACGCGGATGACCGTGAGGATCGGACGAAAGAGCCGGAACTCAAAACGCGATCTTGATGCCTTTGCGGAGATAAGTCGGCACGTCGAGATCCTGGCCTTCGAAGAGATTGCGGTCCGTCTTGTCGAAGAAACCGCGGCGCTCGATCTCGCCGAAAAGAAACTCGTCCTGCGCCGGCTTCGTGGCGTGGAGATTAAGCGGCAGCTCCGCCATGGCGGGGGGCGCAGTCCGGGAGGAGCCGGTGAACTTCGCGGCAGACGCGGTAGCGGTGGCGGGCGCCGGCACGGAAGCGTTTTCCGAATGGGTTGCGCCGGTAGTTGGGGTCGTGCCGGTCGTCGCTGTGGGAGTAGCCGGCGCCGTCTGTCGCGAGCGCATAGGCGTGGAGCGGCGAGGGGAAACGCCTCCGCGTTGACCAACATCGGTCGTGCCGAGGACGCAAATCTCCACTTGGTTTTGCAGGCTTTCGTCGATCACCGCGCCCATGATCACGTGCGAATCGCGGCCGAACTGATCGGTCACGGCGGTCATGATTTCGTTCACCTTGGGCAGCGTGAGATCCGTGCCGCCGATGATATTGACGAGCAGGCGGTCGGCCTTGCGGGAGAATTCCGGTGTGTGCAGCAGCGGGCAAAGTTTCAGGCTCTCGATCGCCTCCGTGACGGCGTTTTCGCCGGAGCCGTTGGCCAGACCGAAGAGCGTCTTGCCGCCGCGCTGATGGAAGACCTGACGGAGCGTGGCGAAGTCGAGATTGATGAGTCCGGTGCGGAAAAGCATCGACCAAATCGAGCGCACGCCGCGACCGATCCAGGCGTCGGCGCGGGCGAAAGAGTCGAGCGCGGTTTCGCCCTCCTCAGCTTCCTGGAGAAGCATATCGTTGGGAAGCGGGATGACGGCGTCGCAGACTTTGCGCAGCGCGTTGAGGCCGTCCTCGGCCTGCTTGATGCGGCGGCCGCCCTCGAAGCTGAAAGGCATCGTGGCGAACGCGATCACGAGGGCGCCGGTTTCCGACGCGATCTCGGCGACGATCGGCGCGGCGCCGCTGCCGGTGCCACCGCCCATGCCAGCAATGAGGAAGATGAGGTCGCAGTCCTTCACGACCGCGGAGATTTTTTCGCGATCCGCCTCGGCGGCTTCACGTCCAAGTTCGGGATCGCCGCCGGCGCCGAGGCCGCGCGTGACGCCGGTGCCGACGAGGACTTTATCCTGCACGGGCGAAGTCGAGAGCGCCTGATAATCGGTGTTGATCACGGCCATCTGGAGGCGCTCCAGATTTTCCATTTTCAAGCGGTCTACGGCGTTCGAGCCTGCGCCGCCCACGCCCACCAGTTTGATCGCGATGTTGCGGTCGGTGAGGATCTCGGTGGTGAGAGGAAGTTCGTTGGGAGTCATCGGGGTGGAGCTCAGGCGTTGGCGAAAAGTTTGCTGAAGAATCCGCCGTTGCGACGTCGCGCGGGCGCGGCGGTTTCGGCCTTCGAGTTGAGCCCGAAATAAAGCAGCCCAAGGCCGGTCGCGTAACCGGGATCACGGAGGTTTTCGTTGATATAGCCGGGCAGTTCGCCGACGCGCGCAGTGGCGTCGAAGACCTTCGCGGCGGCTTCGGCGATGCCAGGGAGTTTGGCCGTGCCACCGGTGATCACGACACCTGCAGCGGCGCGGTCGGTGGTGAACGCGGGGCCAAGTTTTTTCTTAACGACTTCAAAAATCTCCCAGATGCGCACGGACGCGATCTGCTCGATAGCCTGCTTCGGAAACTGACGGTCACCGATCGCAAAGTCGCCGTTGAGCCAGACTTTTTCCGCCTTGTCGCGGGTCGCGATGGTCGCACGGCCGAAGCGGTGCTTGAGCTTTTCCGCCTGCCCTTCGGTGAGGCGGAGGCCGAGGCTCAGGTCGTTGGTGATGTGGCTACCGCCGACCGGAAGCACGCCAGTGAGGTAAGCGCAGCCATCGCGGTAGAGAACGAAATCTGTAGTGCCCGCGCCGATATCGATGACGAGCACGCCGTTCTGCCGGTCTTCGGCGGAGGTCACCATCGTGCCGGACGCGAGGCTCGCGAGGATGAGCTCGGCGACGGGAACGTTGAAACCGCGGATCACATGGATGTTGTCGGCGATCTTGTTTTCCTGGCCGTGCACGGTCCAGTAACCGACGTCGAGCCGCTGGCCGACGAGATGCTCCGGGTCAGGCACGAGGCGGCCGTCGAGATGGAACGGGCGGCGGATGTTGTGCACGACCATGCGACCGTCGGGGAGATTCTTGGATTTCGCGAGGCGACACACCGTGTCGATGTCCATCGGACTTACCATGTTGTTCGCCGCGGAAACGCTAACCGAGGCCTCGTTGTAGAACCCTTCGAGGTGTCCGCCGGTCTGCGCGAGGAAGACTTCGTCGATGCGCACGCCGGCGCTCTGTTCGGCGGAGAGCAAGGCGCTGTGGGTGGCGTCGCTGGCGGCGCGGAAATCGACGACGGCGCCTTTGATGACGCCACGCGACTGGCACTCGCCGTAGCCGATGATGGAGAGGGAGCGGCCGTTGGATAGTTCGCCCACGAGGACGGTGACTTTGGAGGTGCCGATTTCGACGGCACCGATGTAGCGGGTTTTTGCGGTCACGTTAAAGTGATGGAGAACGCTGCGGTTGAAAGAATGCGGAGGGACGCTGCGGCGCGGAGCGAACCGGCCGGGTGCGAGGAGATTGGAAACTGGGTGCAGCGTTCGCCGGCCGGCTGTTGCTCACCGCAGCGGGCTGCGCGGCGGGAGGCGGTTCGGGTTGCGCGTAAACCACCGGCACAAGAATGCCGTTCGCAGAATGGCCGACCGAGAGATTCACCGACGCCAGCTCCGGACCATCGGGTATCGCTCGCGTGCGATCGATGATCAGATCGAGCTGCGCGAGCTGCTTCAGGAAGTCGTCGCGCGTGCCAAACGTGACTTCGGGAATGTCGGTCGAACGCACCAGAATCACACCATCTACCGCCAGCCGCGCCAGCGAAACGATGCGCCAGCGGGAGTAGAGATCGAAGGTGTTAATCCGCGCGGTGCTGAGCAGATCGCTCACCGTCTCCATGCCCTCTATCGGTGCGAAGCCGCCAGCGGCGCGCTTAAGTGTGATGCCGTCGAGGTAAGGCAGCAGCGCGATCTGGTCAGAGGGGAAATTGATACCGGGAAACACCCGTCCATCGCGCGCCACCAGATAATCGGTCACCACACCATCGCTCGCGGGAACGCGTACACGGGCGACGGGCATGCGTTCTTCGAGGACGACCGAGAGTTTGTCGGGAAACTTGCGCGCCAGCACGGCGGTGCGGACCTGCGGATGGGCGAGGAGTCGCTCGCGGAGCGCGTAAAGATCGAGCTCCATCAAGTCGATGTCCCTGGGCAGCGCGAGCGTGCGCTCGACCCAAGCGTGATCTAGCGGGCCGTCGCTTTGCAGGACGATCCCGCGGACCGGCGAACTTTTCACTGGAGCTTTCAAGCGCACCGGATCGTCCTGCCAAAGGCGGAAGAGTTCGTATCCGCCCCACAGAGACGTGCAGGCGATGGTGATGATGCCGATGGTTTTGAGCGTGGAGAAAGCGAGCCGCTTGCGTCCCTCACCCGACATGGCGCGCGGCGCGATATCCTGATGGATGTCGCGCCAGCTGCGGGCAGGCGGAGAGATGTGGGCGGGCGCGTTCATGCGTTGAGCAAATGCCGGGCTGCGCGAAAACGCCCCAATGCGGGTGTGACGAGTTCTTTGACCAAGGCCGAAAAATCGAGACCGGCGCAGCGCGCGCTCATCGGCAGCAGGCTGGTTTCTTTCATGCCGGGCAGCGTGTTTATTTCCAGTAAAAACAGGCCGTCGCGCTCAGAAAGTATGAAGTCGACACGCGCGTAGTCGCGGCAGCCACACGCCGCGAACGCTGCTTCGGCAGCCAGCTGCACTTCGCGCGTGACCGCTTCGCCGAGCGGTGCCGGTGCGAAATACTCGGTCAGACCCTTCGTGTACTTGCTCGTGAAATCGTACACGCCCGACTTCGGGCGAATCTCGACGACACCCAGCGCGCGCCCGCCAATCACACCGACGGACAGCTCACGGCCGATGATGCGCTGCTCGATGAGCCAGTTGCCGGAGGTAACGCTGGCGAGACCGTCGCTCAGTTCGGCGGATGTACCGATAATCCGGAGACCGACGCTGCTGCCCTGGTCGTTGGGTTTGAGCACGGTGGCTTCGCCAAGTTCGGCGAGGACGCGTTCGGGCGTCGGTTTTTGCGTCGCAGCGAAAACGATCCCTTTCGCGATCTTCACGCCGCGCGCGGCCGCAGCATGCTTGGTGAGGGTCTTGTCCATCGTCAGCGCGCTGCTCAAAGCGTCGCAGCCGGCATAGGTCACGC
>CAMLSH010000233.1 GCA_946482625.1 uncultured Opitutaceae bacterium | reverse complement strand
TTGCCCGAAGGTGGCTGGCGCATGTGGTACAACAACGAGCGCGATCGGAAATCGATTTACTACGCGGACAGCCCGGATCTGGAAAACTGGACCGACAAAGGCAAAGCGGTCGGCGACCAAGGTGGCGAGGGGCCGAAAGTGTTTCGCTGGCGCGGTGCGTATTGGATGATCACCGACGTGTGGAAGGGGCTAGCGGTTTATCGCTCCGACGATCTCGCGAGCTGGAAACGCCAGGGCGGCGGAAATCTCCTGGAGCATCCGGGGAAAGGCGAGGATGACGGCGTGATCGGCGGGCATCCCGATGTCGTGATCAGTGGCGATCGCGCGTATCTGTTCTATTTCACGCATCCCGAGCGCATTCCGGGCAAGGTTCGCACGGATGGACCGGGGCAGCGACGCAGTTCATTGCAGGTGGTGGAGCTTCTGGAGAAGGACGGCATCCTTAGCTGTGACCGCGATGTGCCGACGCATGTGGAACTGATCTCGATCAATCCGAATAAATAGGGAGCGCAGGGGCGGCTGCGGCGGTATTTCGAGGCAACCGCGCATTTCCGCGCTCACCGGAGTTATTCGGCCACAGGCAGGTCAGCGGGCGTTCTTCGCGGACCGGGCGCAGACCCGGATTCTGCGGTTCGGGAGTCACGTTTACTGTCAGCATCACAAACCGTGCTTCCGGTGGCGCCTTGGGCGGGAGGAGTCGCAACCATTCCTGGCTCCATTCGTCTCCCTGCGCGATGCCATCCCTTACCCCACGAGTTTTTGCCGCGGTGCTGACCGGCGCCGTGTTTACCTGTGTTTCGCAGGCGCAGTCCCAGTCCGCCGCTCCCGCTCCAATTGCCGGTGGCCAACCCGACTCTCAGGCGCTGTCGCAGATCAACGCCGGGCGCATCCCGCCGGCGTATCCAGTTCCTTATGCGCCGGCGTCCATCGCGGAGATCGCCGAGGTGTTGGACCGCGTCCACGGTTATCTTGCGGCGGTCACTCCGCCGAAGCTGGTGGATCGCACTACGCAGGAGGAGATCGTCGATCGCACGCAACCGCTCACGAACGCGGTTCCGGCCCGCGGAGATTTCCAAGTGGTGAGTTATGAGTGGGGCGTGACGTATTCCGGGATGTTGCTCGCAGCCGAGGTGACGGGTGATGCGAAGTATCGGGATTATGTGGCGGACCGTTTTAAGTTCATTGCGGAGGTCGCGCCGTTGTTTGCGGCATCGGTGGCGGATCTGCCGCGGGCTCCGGTCGCGGGACGAATGCCGGAAGCGTGGCGCACACCGTTTCGCTCGGTGAACGCACCGCGTTCGCTCGATGACTCGGGAGCAATGGCGGCGGCTATGATCAAGGCGGCGCGCGGGGGGCTTCACGCGGAGGCGCTGAGACCGTTTATCGACCGTTACCTGAGCTGGATTTCCAAGGCGCAGTACCGGCTGCCTGATGGCACGCTCGCGCGGCACCGTCCGCTGGAGGATTCGCTCTGGCTGGACGATCTGTACATGAGCGTGCCGGCGCTGGCGCAGATGGGCGCGCTCACGGGCGAGCGAAGCTATTTCGACGATGCGGTGAAGCAGATCGTGCAGTTTTCGGAGCGGATGTTTGTCGGGGAAAAGGGACTCTACATGCACGGCTGGATCGGCGGGATGGAGCCGCATCCGGTGTTTCACTGGGGAAGGGCAAATGGCTGGGCGATCTTGGCGATGACGGAGTTGCTGGATGTTTTGCCGAAGGATCATCCGGGGCGGGAGAAGGTGCTGGCGCTGTATCGCGCGCATGTGCGGGGAATCGCGGCAACGCAGGGCGGTGCGGGGTTGTGGCACCAGTTGATGGACCGCAACGACTCTTATCTGGAGACGTCGGCGTCGGCGATTTTCACGTACTGCATCGCCCGGGGCGTCAATCAGGGCTGGCTCGACGCGCGGGCGTATGTGCCGGTGGTGTCGCTCGGGTGGAACGCGGTGACGAAGCAGGTCAATGCGAAGGGGCAGGTGGAAAACGTGTGTGTGGGCACGGGCATGGGATTCGACCCGGCGTTCTACTATTACCGGCCGGTGAGCATGTATGCGGCGCACGGGTACGGACCGGTGCTGCTGGCGGGTGCGGAGATGATCGCGTTGCGCAAGGGCAAGGCGGCGGCGGCGTTGGTAAGCGATGGCGCGGTGCAGAACGAACCGGCGAAGTCGCGGCATTGATTTTTTGAACAGGAAGAACAGGAGAAACAGGATTGAAAGACGTTATGAATGAACGCGGATTTCGGTTGGATGTGATGAGCGGCGGGTTGATGCGGGCGGGGTTGCCCCGGCGCGTTAGGGATAACGCGCCCTACCGGCGCTGGCGCGCCATGGGGATGTGGGTCGTGTCGGTTTTGTGTACGCTTGGTGCGGTGCGCGCCGTTGCGGCGGAGTGGGTGAGCGAGCGCGCGGAGGCGGGGAGTTTCGCGCTCGCGGTGGACGGGCGGGCGGCAGCAATCGTCGTGGCGGAGCGGGATTCCAAAGTCGTGTCGCTGGCGGTGAGCGATCTGGCGGCGGATGTGGAGCGGGTCGCGGGAACGAAGCCGGAAGTGACGGTGTTGCGGGAGGGAGCGGAGGCGGAAGGACCGCGCGGAGTTCAGGGCGGGATCGTGCTCGTCGGGACGCTCGGGAAAAATCCGTGGATCGATGCGCTGGCGGCGGAGGGGAAACTCGACGTATCGGCGGTCCGGGGACAGTGGGAGACGTTTTTAATCGCGACGGTGACCCAGCCGTTCGCGGGCGTTGAGCGGGCGCTGGTGATTGTGGGGAGTGACCGACGGGGGACGGCGTTTGGCGTCTATGAGTTGTCGCAAGCGATCGGGGTGTCGCCATGGCATTGGTGGGCGGATGTGACGCCAACGAAAAAGACGGCACTGCATGTGGCCGCGGGAACGCGGAAGTTCGGCCCGCCGTCGGTGAAGTACCGGGGGATTTTTATCAATGACGAGGACTGGGGGTTGCAGCCGTGGGCGGCGCAGACGTTCGAGCCGGAGAATGGCGGCATCGGGCCGAAGACGTATGGGAAAATGTTCGAGCTGATGCTGCGGTTGAAAGCGAACACGCTCTGGCCGGCGATGCATGCGTGCACGAAGCCGTTTAACGCTGATCCGAGGAATGCGGCGCTGGCGGATGACTATGGGATCGTGATGGGGTCGTCGCACGCGGAGCCGATGTTGCGCAACAACGTGGGCGAGTGGACGGACGCGAAGGAGACGTACAACTACGCGACGAATCGCGAAGGCGTGCTCAGTTATTGGGAGGAGCGGATGAAGACCAACGCGGGTTACGAAAACGTCTTCACGCTCGGGATGCGCGGTATCCACGATTCGGGGATGCAGGGCGGGAAGACGCCGCAGGAGCAGATCGCGCTGCTCGAGCGGATTTTTGCGGATCAGCGCGCCTTGATCGCGAAGTACGTGCGACCGGAGGTGGAGCAGGTTCCGCAGATGTTCTGCGCGTACAAGGAAGTGCTGGGGCTTTTCCGCGGGGGGCTGCGGGTGCCCGACGATGTGACGGTGGTTTTCCCTGACGACAATTTCGGGTACATCCGGGATTTCCCGGCGGCGAACGAGCGCGGGCGGAAGGGCGGGTTTGGGGTTTATTATCACATCTCGTACTTGGGGCGTCCGATGGCGTATCTGTGGCTGAACACGACACCGCCGGCGTTGATCTGGTCGGAAATGCGCAAGGCGTACGACCACGGCGCGGACCGGCTGTGGATCTTGAATGTGGGCGATTTGAAACCGGCGGAGATCGGCACGGAGTTTTTTCTCCAAATGGCGTGGGACATCGATCGGTGGAATCGCGAAAATCTGCCGGAGTTTTTAGTGGAGTGGGCGGCGCGGGAGTTCGGACGCGAGCACGCGAAGGAAATCGCGGCTGTCATGGAGGAGTATTACCGGCTGAACTTTTCGCGGAAGCCGGAGCATTTGCAGTGGTGGTTGCCGAAGGAGGAGCCGCGGCCGAGTGGGTGGACAGAGGTGGAGGTGGATGCACGATTGGAGGCGTTAGGGGCGTTGATGAATCGGGTGGGAAAGCTGAATTCCAGCCCAGCGCTCAGCGAGCGGCGTGACGCCTTGTTTCAGCTGGTTTCTTACCCCGTGATAGGAGCATCAATGGCTAATCAACGATATTTTGGAGGTGAGCGAGCAGTAGTCGGCGGGGAGCACGAACGTGGAACCAGACGGTTCCAAGCAGAGTCGGCTGACTCAGGACTTCGTGAAGCCACCAGTCATTTTGATCAGATCGCTGAGGGCAAATGGCGCGGTTTCATGCGGCTCGAACCGGCGGATGACGATTGGAAGTCGATGCGTATTGCGCCGTGGAAGCTGCCGACATTTTCGGTGGAAGCGGTTGCGAAGGCTGAGGAGACTCGCGGGACGGAACCATTAGTTACGTTTGAGGCGAAGGCGTTTTCGGCACGCAGAGCGGGGCTCGACGATGTCGCGTGGCAGATCGTGCCGGGACTGGGGCGCTCGGGCGCGGCGGTCACGTTGTTTCCGATGGCGGTGGGGAGTTTTGATTTGAGCAAAGATGCGGCCAATGCGCCGGTGCTGGAGTATGCGGTGGAGTTTCCTGCGGCAGGGACGTTTTCCGTGCGCGTTCACTTACTGCCGACGCATGCGCTTGTGAGCGGGCGAGGATTGCGTTTCGGGCTGGGTGTGGATGACGAGCGTCCGCAGATGGTGACGCTCGATGTTGGCGATGGCGGTCCGGCGTGGGCTCAAGGCGTGCTCTCCGGCGAGCGCGTGGTGACAGTGCAGATCGAGGTGGCGGCGCCGGGGAGGAAGACCCTGCGGATTTATGGTGTCGATGCGGGCGTGGTGATCGATAGGCTCGCGATCCTGCCAAGTGACGCGGTGTCGGCTCCTTGAAAACTTTATGTCGTTAAATAAAATTCCCTATGGTCTGCGCGGAATGGCGCGTGGCCTTGCGTTGTTGTTTGCCGCGGTGAGCTGCGGCTTCGCGAGTGATGAGCAGCGGGTGGTCGAGAAGATCGAGGCCACGCCGTTGCCTGCGCTCAACGCGGCGTTGCCGACGTTGTGGATCGCGGGGGACTCTACCGCGGCGGACGGAAATCCAAACGCGACGGGCTGGGGCAAACTGCTTCCGACGTTTTTCGACACGGCAAAAATCAATGTCGCCAATCGGGCGCGGGGCGGACGCAGCAGCAAGACGTTCATAACGGAAGGACTGTGGGGGCAGATCGTCGGGCAATTGAAGGCAGGTGACGTTGTATTGATTCAGTTTGGACACAACGACGGCGGGGCGGTGTTCACGGGCAAGGCGCGGGCGTCGCTACCGGGTCTCGGCGAGGAAACGCAGGAAGGCACGTTGCCCGATGGGAAAGTGGAGACGGCGCACACGTTTGGGTGGTACATGCGCAAGATGATCGCCGACGTGAAGGCGAAGGGGGCGACACCGGTGTTGCTCTCGTTGACGATCCGGCAGCGCTGGCAGGACGGAAAGGTTGAGCGCGCGAGCGGGAAATACAGTCAATGGACAGCGGACCTCGCGAAGAGCGAGGGCACGGCGTTTATCGATCTTTCGACGATGATCGCGGATTGTTACGACGAACTCGGCGAGGAGAAGGTGAAGGCGTTTTTCCCGAAAGATTACGTTCACACGGGGCCGGCGGGTGCGGAGCTGACGGCGTCGCTGGTGGTGGCGGGGCTGAAGGGGCTGCCGACGAACCCGTTTGGTCCGCTGACGCCGTACTCGGAAAAGGGGAACGCGGTGGAGTCGTCGCCATTGACGGTGCTCGATCCGCCAAAGTCGGCTGGGAAGGCCGCGCGCGAGCGCAAGCCGCTGCCGATGCCAGCCAATCCGGCGTTGCCGTCGCTTTTCCTGATCGGCGACTCGACTGTGCGCAACGGGCAGGGCGACGGTTCGAACGGCCAGTGGGGCTGGGGCGAGCCGATTGCCGCGTATTTCGATTCCGCGAAAATCAACGTTGTGAACCGCGCTGTGGGAGGCCTGAGCAGCCGCACATATTTAACCGGCGGGCACTGGGAAAAGGTGCTCGGCATGATTAAGCCGGGCGATTTTGTGATCATGCAGTTCGGGCATAACGATAGCAGTGCTGTGAATGACAATACGCGGGCTCGTGGTACGCTGAATGGGACGGGAAAGGAGACGGAGGAGATCGATAACGCGCTCACCAAGCAGCGTGAGGTGGTGCACAGTTACGGGTGGTATTTGAGGACATTCATCGCTGAGGCACGTGCCCATGGGGCGACGCCGATCGTATGCTCCCTGGTGCCGCGCAAGAAATGGAGTGAGGGAGCGA
>CAMLSH010000232.1 GCA_946482625.1 uncultured Opitutaceae bacterium | reverse complement strand
TGGGCGGCGGCTTGCTTCGACGGTGGAAATGGATTTTCCCAAGATAGCGCGGGCACTTTCGTGCGGCGCCGCGTTTCCTAACAAACCCTACCATGAAAAACACCCTTCTATTTCTATTCAGCGCGTGTGTGGCGACAGTCGCGGCGGCGCAGACCGCGAGTACAACTGCGCCGGCCGCCGCTCGTTTTTACGTGCAGCCATCGCTCGTGCTGGCGGTGCCGGGCAGCGATTTCGATAACGCGTTAGGGTTGGGGGCGGCCGTGGGCGTGGCGTTCAGCGGACGGCACAGCGTCGAATTGGAATTCGTGCAATTTGAGACCGAGCCGGATGAGGGCTATGCGCCGTTTGAGCTGGATTTCAGGCACATCCTGGCGACCTACAAATACCGGATTCCGATCACGCCAAAGTTTTCCGCGTACGCGGGCGGTTCGATCGGCCGGGTTTCGCAAAAGGCCGAGGCCAGTCCGGGCTTCCATATCCTCGGGGATGATACGGACGACTCGATCACCGTCGGCGTGACCGGCGGGGTGCAGTACCAGTGGGAAGATCGCATCGTTTTCGATGGCGGCTTGAAAGTGCTCGGGCAGGACGACACGCGCTTCACGACCAGCGGCACTGTTTTGTTGGTGCAGGCCTCGGTGCGGTTCCTGTTCTGAGCCGACGCGGATAACGAACCCGCTTGCCAGCCGGCGCCGATGACGCGCCGGCTTTTTTGTCGTCTATACTGTTGGACCGGAAAAGGGGACTGTCACGGCATGCGGCGGGTTGCGTTTGGAAAGGCGGAGCGTTCGGTTGGGCGGATGTCGTCATCTGCTGCGTCTCCGGTGCATCCGCGTCTGCTTACTTATTTGTGTTATGGCGCGATGATGAGCCTGGCGATCGGGCTGAACTTGCTGCCGGTGTTCTTGACGACGCTGAGCCAGCTATATGGCGGTGCGGACGGGCTTTCGCAGGAGGAACTGGGGCGGTTGGGAGCGATCGCGTTTTTCGGATTGGCGGTGGGTATTGTGGTCACGGGACCGCTGGCGGACCGGTGGGGGGCGAAACCGTTCGCGCAACTGGGCAACGTACTCATCGCGGGCAGTCTGGGCGGGCTGGCGTTTGCGCCGACGTATTTTGCGGTGGGCGCGTGGATGTTCGTGCTGGGGCTGGGGGCGGGGATTCTCGACATGGTGCTGAGCCCGGTGGTGGCGGCGCTCAATCCTGAGCGGCGGGCTGTCGCCATGAACTGGCTACACTCGTTCTATTGCGTGGGTGCGGTCGTGACGATTCTCGCGGGATCGCTGGCGCTCAAGGCCGGGCTGGGCTGGCGCGGGTCGTGTCTGGTGCTGGTGCCGTTGCCGCTCGGGCTGCTGGTGGGATTTGCGTCGCAACGTTTCCCGGCGATGAGCGCGGAAGGCGGGCGGACACCGATGCGGGTGTTGATCAAACGTGGATGGTTCGTGGCGGCGCTGGTGGCGATTTTCCTCGGCGGGGCGACGGAGCTCGGCATGGCGCAGTGGCTGCCGGCCTATGCGGAGACATCGCTCGGCTTTTCGCAATGGACGGCGGGCATGGCGTTACTGGCGTTTTCCGTGGCGATGGCGCTCGGGCGCATGGTGATTGGCGTGCTGGGCGGGAAGATGAATCCGTTTCAGATCATGGCGTGGGGCTGCGGACTCTCGGTGATTTTGTTTTTGTTCGGATCGTTTCTGCCATCGCCCACCGGCGCGTTGGTTGCGTGCATCGCGGCAGGTTTCACGGGTAGCTGTCTGTGGCCAACGATGCTGGCGGTGACGGCGGATCGGTATCCAGATGGTGGAGCCAGCATGTTTGGCGCGCTCGCGGCGCTGGGGAATGCGGGTGGGATTTTCATGCCGTGGCTGGTCGGGGCGATCGCGGACTGGCGGGATCTGCACTGGGGGCTGGCGATCTCGGCGGTGGCGCCGCTCGTGATGTTGCCGCTGGTGATCGGGCTGGGGCGGGGACGTTAAACCCCGACTCGCATGACAAGCATGCTTGACATGTGACAAGTATGCTTGTCAGATGGGCGGCATGAACTCGAACTCGTTATCCCCTGAAAAATCCTATGAATCGCGGCCGGCTCGAACTGCAGGGCGGGCTTTTTGGATTCTGACTTTCGCGTATCCATTAACCGCTGCTGCGGCCAGTCAGTGCGTGCTTCGTTTCGACCTGCCGCCATGGCTTCGTGTGGCGCTTGCGGTAGTTCCGTTTGTCCCGGGCGTGTTTTGGATTCGTGCGATGCTGCGGACGATGCGGGGGATGCTCGATGAGTTGCAGTGGAGACTTTTTATGGAGTCGGTGGCTTTTATCCCGCCGGGTATTCTGGGATTGGCGGTCAGTGTGGATGTCCTTCGGCACGCCGGGCTGTTCCTCGATTTCAAGTGGACGACGGGGACACTCGCGATCGCCACAGCGGCGCTTTTTTTCATCGGCGGGCGCGTGGCCGGCCGGCGTTTTCAATAAAGGCTGAGCGTGAAAAACAGTCTTAAAGAGCTCCGTGCATCGAGGGATTGGTCGCAGGGCGAACTCGCAGAGCGGCTGGGCGTATCGCGGCAAACGATCAACGCCATCGAGACGGGAAAGTACGATCCAAGCCTTCCGCTGGCGTTTAAAATCGCGCGGCTTTTTAGTCGCAGGATCGAGGACGTCTTCGACGACAAGACGTGAGTCACGCGGACGTGCCTGTGATCGTTCCCATCACCTCAATCTCATGAAAATTGTTCGAGCATTCCGCGCTATCTCTCTGTTTTTTCTGTCACTGGCTGGCGCATTCGCGCAGTCGGACGCCGAGCGCGTGACGTCTTCACCGGCGGGAAATGGAAGCCGCATCACGGGTGCCTGGTTGGGCTCGCTGCAGATCCATGGGATCGAACTGCGCCTCGGGCTGGAGGTGAGCGAGACGGATGGAAAACTGGCGGCTGTTCTCGATAGCATTGATCAGAACGCGAAGATCGCGGTGACGCGCATGGAGACGCGCGGCAGAAAAGTGCGCTTCGAGGCGCGAAGCATCGGGGCGGGTTTTCAGGGCGATATTTCGGACGATGGCTCGGCATTGTCCGGCACGTGGGAACAAGGCGGCTCGCGGTGGCCGCTCGTGTTTAAGCGGCAGGAGAAAGCGTTCACGCTCAAGCGTCCGCAGGAGCCAGTGAGGCCGTACCCTTACCGGGAGGAGGATGTTACGTTCCCCGGTGGCGGTTCCGGTATTCGTCTGGCGGGCACGTTAACTTTGCCGGAAGGGAAAGGGCCGTTTCCCGCGGTGGTGCTGATGTCGGGTTCGGGCCCGCAGGATCGCGACGAGGCGGTTATGGGGCACAAACCCTTTCTCGTGCTGGCGGACCATCTCACGCGTGCAGGTATCGCGGTGATGCGTTACGATGATCGTGGTGTGGGACGCTCCGGAGGAAAGTTCGCGGAGGCTACGCATATCGATTTTGCGGCGGATGGTCGTGCGGCGTTCGAGTATTTGAAGACGCGTGCGGAGATCGATCCGGGGCATGTCGGGCTGCTGGGGCACAGTGAAGGTGCGGTGCACGCGCCGCTGGCGGCGATGGAGGCGAGGGATGTCGCGTTCGTGGTGTCGCTGGCCGGCGTGGGCGTGCCGATTCGGCGATTGCTCGAGCGGCAGGCCATCGATTTAGCGGCGGCGGCCGGTGTGACTTACGCACTCTCAGAACGCGAACGAGCCATCGACGACGCGGTGTATGAGCGATTGCGCACGCATCCGGACGATCCAGAGACGCCGGACTATTTGCGGGCAAAGGTGAAGGAGGCGTTTGAGGGGATGTCGCCCGAGTTGAAGAAAGTTTTTAACTTGGAGGAGAACACATACGAGGCGCGGGTGCGGCTGATCCTCACGCCTTGGTTTAAAAAACTGGCGTTCTACGATCCTGCGCCGGTGTGGGCGGAAATTCGCTGTCCGGTCCTCGCGATCAACGGAGACAAAGACTCACAGGTCGCGGCCGATGAGAATCTCTCCGGAATACAAAGCGCGGTGGAGGCAGGCGGGAACCGCAATGTGACGACCCGGAAGTTCCCAGGGCTCAATCACCTGTTTCAGCACTGCGATACGGGCTCGCCTCGCGAGTACGCGCAGATCGAAGAGACGATGTCGCCGGAGGTGCTGGCGTTCGTGGCGGAGTGGATATTGATGCGCACAACGAGACCGAGAAACTAGTTCTAGGGGAGGCCGTAGGATCGTTGCGCGACCGACTCATTCGTTCTGTTTTTCCGAATGCCGCTGTAAGAAACCCCGTGTCGTGGCATCTAATGCTGCGAACACCGTGACGACCGAGGAACACAACACCTGCTTCGAGCGATGGCTCGGCACCCACAGCGCGGTGCTGCACCATGTGGCGAATGGTTTCGCGGAAGGCGCGGACCGGCACGACTTGATGCAGGAGTTGTTACTCGCGGTCTGGAAGGCGGTGCCGGTGTTTCGCCATGGCGCGAAGCTCTCGACGTTTATCTACCGGGTCGCGCACAACGCGGCGCTCACGTGGAAACGCACGCAGAAAAATTATCAGAAACGCGTGGATGGCTTTGGGGCGTCGCCGCTCCGTGAACGGGCGGCGCTGCCCGAAACCGATTCGCGCGAGCGCGAAACGTTGGAGTTGCTCTACGTGCAAATACGGCAGCTGGCGCCGGTGGAGAGATCGTTGATCCTGCTGCATCTTGACGGCGTGAGTTATGCCGAGATGGCGGAGATTCACGGGCTCAGCGAAGGCAATGTCGGGGTGCGTCTCACCCGGCTGAAGCAAAAATTATCCGACGCGATGAAGGAGGTCTCCCATGAACTTCGATGATATTCAGAAAACGTGGCAGTCGCCACACAACCGGCCGGACACGGCCCAACTCGAAAAGGACAAAATGAAATTCGTGACCGATCTACGCCGCCGTCGTCGCGGGAATCTTCTCTTCCTCGCGCTGGTTTTTGCGCTGATCCTGTTTTGGACTGTGAAGCTCGGGCTGCACATTATTTTGCCCGATCCTGCGTCGAAGGCAGTGGATCTGCGTCGTGAGTGGGGCGTGCTTCCGTTCTTCGCGCTGCCCTGGCTGGGATGGCTTTATATGGTGCGGCTGCACTGGCGGCAGCATGTGCGTCACCCGAACTACGATCGCTCGATCGGTGCGAGCGTGAATGCGTTGCTCGATGAAAACAGTTCCGAACGGAGACGCTATAAAGTGATCGCCGGGCTGCTGGTCGCCAGCGCGGTGATGCTGCCGCTCATCGTTTATCAACTTCGCTCAGTGGGTAAGGCGGGCGACGAGATATTGATTCCCGCGCTGGTGATCTATCCGGCTTACGTGGTGGGTGTGCTGATTTGGAGCGCGGTTTACTACCGGCGCAAATTGCTGCCGAGGAAGCGTGAGCTCGAGACGCTGCTGGCGGGCTACGATCAGAACGCCGCGTTGCGGTGAAAACGGCGTGCGGTGGAGCTGGCGCTTCGAGAACGCAGTGGCTCGACAGCGCCGGGGGCAGCCATTCTTGATTGCGCGATGCGTTGCCCCTTTTCGCTCCGGTTCTGGTTGTTGGTTTTCTGTGCCGGTTCAGTCGTCTTCGGATCGAGTGCTCAGCCCGACGGCAACTTTCCGGTGCGGGTTTATGGTGCGACCGGTGATGGGAAGACGCTCGATACGGAGGCGGTCAATCGCGCGATCGTCGCCGCGGCTGACGCGGGCGGTGGGACGGTGGTGTTTTCGGCGGGCGAATATCTGTGTTACACGATCCGGCTGAAAAGCCACGTGACGCTGTATCTCGGGCCGGGGGCGGTGATCGTCGCGGCCGAGCCGCCGCCGGAGGGGCAGCCGGGCGGGTACGATGCGCCGGAGCAGAACGCCTGGCATTGGTATCAGGATTTCGGGCACACGCATTTCCGGAACAGCCTGATTTGGGGCGACGGCTTGGAGAATGTGGCGATCACGGGGCCGGGGCGAATTTATGGGCGCGGACTGAGTCGGGGAAACACCCGCGTGGCGCTGCCGGTGGGTGTGCAGCTCGACAGACCTGCGGATAATCCACCGGATGCGTTGGAGGCGGATGGGGATTTCCCGATCACGCCGCGGCCAGATCTCGTGCCCGGTCCGTTTGGTTATCCGAATGCGCGCGATCGGAAGGCGGATGGCGTGGGTAACAAGGCGATCGCGCTGGTGAATTGCCGCAACGTGATGCTGCGGGATTTCACGATTTTGCATGGCGGACATTTCGGGATTCTGGCGACGGGCGTAGATAATCTCACCGTCGACAATCTGCTGATTGATACGAACCGCGACGGGATCGATGTGGATGCGTGCTCGAATGTGCG
>CAMLSH010000231.1 GCA_946482625.1 uncultured Opitutaceae bacterium | reverse complement strand
GAGATTTTCGACAAGGGCCAGTTCGGCCTGTCCGACTTCGTGCAGCGCACCAATTACCTCCGCGCGCTTCAGGGCGAACTCGCCCGCACCATCGGCCAGCTCGACGGCGTCCGCGCCGCCCGCGTCATGATCGTGCAGCCGGAAAACCGCCTGCTCCTCACCGACCAGAACATCAAGCCCACCGCCTCCGTCTTCGTCGAACTCGCCTCCAGCCGCCTCGATGTCGATGCCGTCAATTCCATCCGCCACCTCGTGGCCAACGCCGTCCAAGGCCTCCAGCCCGACTCCGTCGCCGTCGTCGATCACCGCGGCCGCGTCCTCTCCGAAGATCTTAAGCAGGACCCCACGCTCGGCACCGCTTCCAGCCAGATGCGCTACCGCCAGCAGGTCGAAGATTACTTCGCCAAAAAAGTGGAGAGCATGCTCATCCCCGTGCTCGGCGCCAACAACGCCATCGTCCGCGTCTCCGCCGAGATCGACTCCGAAGCCACCTCGCTCATGCAGGAAAAATACGATCCCGAGGGCCAGGTCGTCCGCTCCCAGACCGTTACCGAAGATCTCAGCAACTCCACCGAGCCCCGCAACGGCGGCACCGTTGGCATCACCGCCAACACGCCCGACGCTCCTGCCGGCGCCGCTGAAGCCCGCCCCAGCGCGGTCTCCGAATCCAATCGTAAGAACCGTTCCACTACATTCGAGATCGGCCGCAGCGTGACCAACGTCACCCGCCAGCCCGGCACCGTTCGCAGTCTCACCGCCTCCGTCTTCATCGCCCAGAGCGGTGTCGCCGCCGATGGCACGCCCAAGAAACGCACCCCCGAAGAACTTCAAGACCTCCGCCAGATCGTCATCAACGCCCTCGGCCTCAAAGCCGCTCCCGGCCAGTCGGTCGACTCGATGGTCAGCCTCCAGGAAATCACCTTCCAGACCGAGCCCATTGCCCAACAAATCCAGCAGATCCAGACCGAGACCCGCGTCCAGGGCTGGATCGAAACCGCCAGCCGCTACATCGCCGTGCTGATCGCCGCTGTCGTCCTCTTCATCTTCTGGAAGACGCTCAAGAAACAGAAATTCGAAGCCGTCCCGATGGAGCTCCTCACCGCTCCGCCCGACGCCGCCCAGCGCGCGCTCAATCACAACGGTGCGCTCACGCCCGAACTCCTCACCGAGCTCATCCGCCAAAAGCCCGCCAACATCGGCACCGCCCTCCGCGACTGGGTCGCCGTGAAGAAAAACTAACCGCCTCCGTATCCGGTTTATCCCTTCGCCCTTTAGTCCTTCCGCCTTTTCCCCGCCATGGTTGACCCCGATTTCACCAAGCTCTCCCGCCAGCAAAAACTCGCGATCTTCCTGATCGTGCTCGGCCCCGAGCCCGCTGCCGAGATCATGCGCCACCTCGACGACACCGACATCGAACTCGTCTGCCGCGAGATGTCCCAATACACGATGATCTCGGACGCCACGCGTGCGAAGGTCCTCGAAGAATTTTCCCCCATCATCGGCGAGAGCATCGCCGCCACCATGGGAGGTCTCGACTACGCCCGCCGCGCCCTCGAAATCGCGCGCGGCGACTACAAAGCCGGCTCCATCATCGGCCGCCTCGGCCCCGCCGGAACCGCCGTCGAAGTCATCAAAGACATCTCGGAGATGGAAGGCCGCCAGATCTACAACCTCGTGAAAAACGAGCAGCCCCAGACGATCTCCTTCGTCCTCTCCTATCTCGACGGCGCGAAGTCCGCGGAAATTTTTGCCCTCCTCAGCCCCGACCTCCGCGAAGAAGTCGTCGAGCGCCTCGGCACGATCGACTCCACCTCGCTCGACCTCGTCAGCAAGATCGTCCGCAACCTCGGCAAGCATTTCGATAACAAGGTCCGCCCCACGTATCATCGTTCTGGAGGCGTCCGCGCCGTCGCCGATCTGCTCAACGGCATCGACAAGGAAATGTCCAAAAATCTCCTCGCCCGCCTCGAAGAGCGCAACGCGCACCTCGGCGCCGCGATCCGCAAGAAGATGTTCAGCTTCGAAGACCTCGGCCGCCTCCAAAGCGCGGACCTCCAGCGCGTGCTGCGCGAAGTCGATTCCGCGAACCTCGCGACCTCGATGAAATCCGCCAGCGAGCCCATCAAGGAAAAGATCTTCGGCTCCATCTCCAAACGCGCCGCCGAAAGTCTCCGCGACGAAATCTCGATGCTCGGGCCTGTCCGCCTCAAGGACGTCGAAGTCGCCCAAGACGCGATCATCCAGGTCGTCCGCCGCCTCGAAGAGGAAGGCTCCATCTCCCTCGGCGGCGACGCCGACGGCGCCGTGGTCGCCTGATCGAAATCGGAAAATCGCCCGTCCTCCGAAATCAAAAATCGAGAATCGAAAATCCCCATGGCTGTTCACAACAAACTCGTCGCCTTCGACCGCCCGCTCGCCTCGGCCACCATCCCTGGTCGCTCCGCCCGTTTCTACACGGAGTCCGAGGTCGCCGCGATCCGCACGCAGGCGTATCAGGAAGGCTCCGATGCCGCCCGCTCGTTCGCGAGTCAGCAGCTCGTAGAATTTCGCACCGACGTCCAATCGCTCCAGGAAGGCCTCTTCCGCCGTCTCGCAACGCTGGATACCGATATCACCGCGCAACTCCGCGACGCCCTTCCGCTCCTCGCCGTGGAACTCGCCCGCCGCCTCCTCGCCGATTACGAGCCGCCCGCCGAGCAGGTTCTCCACCTCTGCGAAGAAACTCTGCGCCAGCTTTATCCTGAACACGAAAACCTGGAGCTCTTCATCTCCCCACGCGACGCAGCCCTTCTGGAGACGCTCCCGGCCGACTGGAAGAACCGCTATCCCGGTTTGAAACTCACCGCCGACGCCATGCTCGAAACCGGCGACTGCCAGGTCCGCAGCCGCTTCGGCCTCACCGACGCCCGCCGCCAGTCCAAACTCGACGCCCTCTCCCGCGAACTCCTCAGCGCCTGAGTTCATTTCAAACCTTTCGATTCATTACACAGAGCGCACGGAGAACTCACAGAGACTCGAGAGACCACAACGACTTTTCCGCCCCACGTTCCAACCTGACGTCTTCGTCCCTCTTCAAAATCAAACCGCCGCCTCCTCTCACAACACCGCACGCCCTCGATCCTCTCCACCTCTGTGCCACCTCCGTGTGCTCTGTGTAACTTCCGAAAATCCGAACTCCGACCCAATGAACACCGTCACTCCCATGATCGACGCCCTCCGCTCTCAAGTGCGGAGTCTGCCTGCCGCGCGCCGTCTTGGCCACGTCACGAGCGTCACCGGTCTGATCATCGAGTCGGAAGGCCCCAACGTCGGCCTCGGCGAACTCTGCCAGCTCCGCTCCGAGCGCGATAAATTTTCCTGCCTCGCCGAAGTCGTCGGTTTCCGCGGCGAGAAGGTTCTTCTCATGCCGCTCGGCGAAACTGCCGGTCTCCACGCCGGTTGCGAAGTCGCCGCCTGCGACCGCCCGCCCATGCCGCAGATCGGTCCGCAACTCATGGGCCGCGTCCTCGATGCGCTGGGCAAACCGTACGACGGTCTCGGCCTCATCCCCACGGGCCGCGCAAATCCTTCCTCTGGTAAACCGCCGCATCCTCTGCGGCGCCAGCGTATCAAGTCTCCCTTCGTCACCGGCGTGCGCGCGATCGATGCCTTCATTCCTTTCGGCCAGGGGCAGCGTCTCGGTCTCTTTGCCGGTTCGGGCGTCGGTAAGTCCACGCTCATGGGCATGATCGCCCGCGGCGCCGACGCCGACGTCGTCGTGATCGCGCTGGTCGGTGAACGTGGCCGTGAAGTCCGCGAGTTCATCGAAAAAGATCTTGGCCCCGAAGGTCTCGCGCGCTCTGTCGTCGTTGTCGCGACCTCCGACACACCCGCGCCACTCCGTCTCCGCGCCGCGTATACAGCGACCTCCATCGCCGAAGCTTACCGCGATCAGGGTAAAAACGTTCTCCTCCTCATGGACTCGGTTACGCGCTTCGCCATGGCGCAGCGCGAAATCGGCCTCGCCGTCGGTGAACCGCCCGCGACCCGCGGTTACACGCCTTCGGTGTTTGCGATGCTCCCACGCCTCCTCGAACGCTCCGGAGCAGGGGAGAGCGGTGCGATCACCGCGCTCTACACCGTGCTCGTCGAAGGTGACGACATGAACGAGCCCGTTGCCGACGCCGTCCGCGGTATTCTCGACGGTCACATCGTTCTCTCCCGCGCGCTCGCCCACGCCAATCACTATCCCGCCATCGACGTTCTGGAGAGCATCAGCCGTCTCACGCGCGATGTCTGCACCTCCGAGGAGGTTGCCGCCGCCGGCCGCGCCCGGGAGCACCTCGCCGCGTATCGGAAAAATGAAGACCTGATCACCATCGGCGCTTACCAAAAAGGATCCAACGCCGCGCTCGACCAAGCCGTCGTCCTCCACGAGCCGCTTAAAAATTTCCTCCGTCAGTCGATCCACGAACGCGTCGCCCGTGACGCGACCTTCTCCAGCCTCAAAAAAATCGTGCCATGAAGAAATTCCGCTTTCCCCTCAAGTCAGTCGCCACCGTCCGCAACATGCTCGAACTGCGCGCCCGTGAGCAGTTCTCCCGTGCCGTGCACACCTGTGTCGCCGCCGAGAAACGCCTCGTCGCCCAGCGCGAACGCGTCACCGAGCTCGAATCGATTCTCCGCTCCGGCCGCCTCGAACGTTTCCGCCCCGCCGATCAAGCCACCTTCATGGCCGCGTTTAAAGACGAGACCGCCGTCATCGCGACGCTCACCTCCGAACTCAACTCCGCCCGCCGCGAGATGGAGTCCGCCCGCCAAGCCTGGCTCGAGTCCCGCCGTGGTGTCCGCGTGATCGAAAAACTCGAACACAAAGCCCGCGCCGCCCACCAGCTCGAGCTCGAGCGCGAGAATCAGGCCGCCATGGACGACCGCGCCAGCGCGCAGGCCGTGCGGACCGCCGCCTTCACCCTTTCATGAAAAAGCTGAACAACCCGATCGTCCTCGTCGTGCTGGGTCTCTTCCTCGGCGTGGGCACTTCGCTCGGTCTGTTCTGGCAGGCCGCCGCGCCGCTGATCGCCGCTGCGAAACAGAGCCGCGTGAAAGCCTACACGCCCGTGAAACCTGAGCCACCGTGGGATTTCTGGACCATTGAAATCGAAAACCTCGCCGCCGAGCTCAAGGACGCCAAAGCCAATCTGAAGAAGCGCGAAGACGAACTCATCGCCCGCGAAGGCCGTTTCACTGCCGAGCGCCTGGAGCTCGCCAAGCAGCGCCAGCAGCTCGAAGCGCTCCGTGCCGAGATCGCGAATACGATGGTCTCCATCAAGGAGGACGAGATGCGCAACATGAAGACCCTCGCCGAGACCTACAGCAACCTCTCGCCCAAGGCCACGCTCACCATCTTCAAGCAGATGGACGACATGACCGTCGTGAAGCTCCTCGCCCTCATGAAGACCGACGTCGTCAGCCCGCTCTTCGAGGAAATGAGCAAACAAGCCACCGCCGATCCCACCGTCGCCAAGCGCGCCGCCCATCTCTCCGAAAAACTCCGGCTCTACCAATCCACCAAAACCGCCGGCAGCCCCTGATCTTTCTCTCAACTCTCAGTCAGCACCCCGTACCAAGGATGGAGCGGGTAACGTCAGCCCAAGGATGGGTTATGCCAGATGCCCACTCCTCTTTCTCCTTTTCCCACCGCCTGTCCTCCCGCTCCCTCCCTCGATACGCCCGCACTCGCGGACGATCTGCCCGCCAGCGACACAGGCGCCTCGTTTGACTCGGTCCTTTCGCAGAGCTCCACCGCTCCGCAGCAAAACGGTCCACGCGCCGGCAAATCGTCGCCCGGCGGCTCCGAGAAAACTGTCAGCGCCAAATCTGCCGACAAGTCCGTCCAGGTTTCGGATACAGCCGTCGAAACCTCGGCCGAGCCCAATCGGTTGACCGCCGAACAGCTCGCCGCGCTGCTCGCACTGATGGGCGCCCCGGCCGCTCCCTTGCCACCACCGCCGGCACCGACCCTCTCGCTCGATCCGGCTGCGATCGCCTCCGAGGAGCCCACCGCTTCGGAAACCTGCGCCACCGATCTGGTGACAACCGGCAAAAACGCCACGGCCACTCCCTCCACTCCCGCCGCCGCCGTCACCTCCCGGTCCTCCCTCTCCGGTTCCTTTGAATTGCCCGGCGATACCGCGGCTCCTGTCGTCGACTCCGACGCCGAAGTTCCCGCACCTTCCGTCCACGAGCTCCTGGCTCAAGGCGCCGAGACGATCGATTATCGTCTCACCGAAGCCAGCGGCGCCGAGCTCCCCGCGTACTTCAAGCCAGTCGTT
>CAMLSH010000230.1 GCA_946482625.1 uncultured Opitutaceae bacterium | reverse complement strand
CCGTTGGGCTGGTGTTTTGGCGATTTGGATTGGATGAACTCGCGGATCACCTGCATGCGTTTGCGTTCGCGGTCCTCCTGCTCGATCTCCTCGACGGAGCGCTGGGCTTCGTTGGCGGAAATCGCCCTGCGCATCTTGGAGAGCGCGAGGTTCTGGAGCTGGCGGACGCGCTCGCGGGTGACTTTGAACTTCTTGCCGACTTCTTCGAGCGTGAGCTCGCTGGATCCGTCGAGGCCGAAGCGGAGCTTGATGATCTCGGCTTCGCGCGGATCGAGCGAGGCGACCATTGCGTGAAGGTCGGAGTTGCGGTTGCGCTCTTTAAGGCTGTCGAGCGGGCTGATCGCGTTTTCGTCGCCGACGATCTCGCCGAAGGTGGACGAGTCGCCGTCTTCGCCGATGGGCGCGTCGAGCGAAGTCGGGCGGACGCTCACGGATTTCAGATGCGCGACCTTGTTGGTCGGGATCTGGAGCTCCATCGCCAACTCTTCGTCGGTGGGTTCGCGGCCGAGTTCTTCGGTGAGCGCCATCGCGGTGCGGCGCATTTTGGAGATTTTATCCACCAAGTGAACGGGCAGGCGGATGGTTTTGCTCTGGTTCGCGAGGGCGCGCTTGATGGATTGTTTGATCCACCACGCGGCGTAGGTGCTGAGCTTGCCGCCCTTGCGCGGGTCAAAGCGTTCGACGGCTTTGATGAGGCCGATGTTGCCCTCGCTGATGAGGTCAAGGAGCGGAAGGCCGAAGTCTTTATAGTCGTGAGCGATCTTCACGACGAGGCGGAGGTTGGCCGAGATCATGTGATCGCGGGCGGCCTTATCCCCGCGGCGGATACGCCGGGCGAGGGTGATCTCCTCTTTGATGGTGAGGAGCGGAGTCTTTCCGATCTCTTGCAGATAGAGCTGGAGATTGCTGCGCTCGGAGGGGCCGGAGCTGGTGGAGGCCGCGGCGGGCGCGGTTTCGTTTTTCTCCAAGAAGGAGGGCGGAGCATCCAGCGGGGCCGGTTGCAACGCGGTGGTGGAGGCGTCGCGCGTCTCTGCTTCGTCGGCCTCGGCGTACTTGCGGGTTTTTATCAGTTGCTGAGCCATGACTGTTTTCCTCGATTAAGTTTCGATGCACACGGTCGGTCAGAACGGCAGAACAGCGTGCGGTATGATTTAGTGGACGGACCATACCCAAGCCGGAATCGTTCCACGGAGTTATACGCACGACTCCCTCTGATCGATGCAAAAATTTGTAGTCGGGTTGTGACTTTCCCGGGACAGGGTGGCGCGGAAGGACGCCGGAGAGACTCAAAAAAGAAATTTCGTAGAGTAAATTACCACGTCGGCAGGGTTCCGCAAACGACTGCAAATTGAAGGGGTTGCCGGGCGGCAATAGGGACAAATGCGTTACGCGGAATCCGAAAAAAGCCGCGTCGGAAGGACGCGGCGCGAGGCCGGAAACGGGGGGGCGCGGGTCTTCAGCGCGACGCTTGGCGGGGTTTCGGGCGTCGAAATGGCGCGTCAGAAACCTTCGGCGATGGCGACGGCTTTGAAGAGGGCGGACGCCTTATTGATGGTTTCCTGGTACTCGGCGACCGGTACGCTGTCGGCCACTACACCGGCTCCGGCCTGAATGTGGATCTGGCCGTCTTTGAGGAGGGCGGTGCGCAGCATGATGCAGGAATCGAGATTTCCATCGTAGCCAAAATAGCCGAGCGCGCCGGCATAGAAGCCGCGTTGCGAGGGCTCGTTTTCGGCGATGATCTGCATGGCGCGGATTTTCGGTGCGCCGCTGACGGTACCGGCGGGGAAGGTGGCGCGCATGAGGTCGTAGGCGTTTTTGTCGGCGGAAATTTTTCCCTCTACCTGCGAGACGATGTGCATGACGTGCGAGTAGCGTTCGATGACCATCATTTCAGGGACGGTGACGGAGCCAAACTGGCAGACACGGCCGATGTCGTTGCGCGCGAGATCGACGAGCATGAGGTGTTCAGCGCGCTCCTTTTCGTCGGCGAGCAGGTCCTTTTCGAGCGCGAGATCGTCGGCGTGAGTTAGGCCGCGTTTGCGGGTGCCGGCGATGGGGCGGATTTCGACGAGGCCGTCGGTGAGGCGCACGTGGACCTCGGGTGAAGCGCCGACGATGGCGAAGTCGCCCGTATCCAGAACGAACATATACGGCGACGGGTTTACCGTGCGGAGGGCGCGGTAGAGATCGAGCGGGGACTTGGCGAAGGGCTTGGTGAAGCGTTGCGACGGGACCACCTGGATGATGTCGCCCGAGCGGATGTACTCTTTGACGCCTTCGACAACGCCTTCGAAAGCGGGCGGCGTGAAATTGCCGGGAGGGACGGTGATCTTGCCGGGATCGACCAGCGGCGCTGGCGCCAGCGAGCTCGGACGGCGGAGCAGGTCGTGGAGGAGATTGAGCTCGCGCACCGCTGCTTCGTAGGCGGCGGCGGGATCGCCGGAGACGTGGGCGTTGACGCAGAGACGGAGGGTTTGTTTCGCGCGATCGAAGGTGAGCAGCGAATCCGTCAGCATGAAGTAGAGCAGCGGCATGCCGAGGGTGTCGGTCTTCGCGGCGGGCACGGATGGTTCGATACGAGTGACGTATTCGTAACCGATGAAGCCGACGGCGCCACCGGTAAAACGGGGCAGGCCGGGAAGGTTGACCGGATGGTGGTGGGCCATCTCGGTTTGAATGAGCGTGAGGGGATCTTGCGGGGTGGGAACGGTCTGTATCGGTTTCCCGGGCACGCGGATTTCAGTGGTTTGCGGGCCGCAGACGAGGACTTTGCGGGGGCGGCAGCCGATGAAGCTGTAGCGGGAGAGATTTTCGCCACCTTCCACGGACTCAAGCAGGTAGGACGGACCGGTTTCCTTGAGCTTCGCGTAGGCGGAGACGGGCGTCTCGAAGTCGGCCATCAGGTCGGTGTAGACCGGGATGACGTTGCCCTGCGTGCTGAGCTGGATGAAGGCGTCGCGAGTCGGGAAGATGTTCATGGCTGGAGGGAGTGGCGAGTGGTGCGTAGCGGGTAGCGAGTAGTCGGAGAAGACTTGTCGGCGGCGTGTAATCGGGGCTGTGCTCGCTGCTCGTCACCCACTACTCGCTACTTGGAGAATCACTCGACGGTGACGGATTTTGCCAGGTTGCGGGGCTTGTCGACATCGCAACCGCGTTCGCAGGCGATGTAGTAACTGAGAAGTTGGACCGGCACAGTGGCGACAATCGGGAGGACGGCTTCGTGGCAGTCGGGGATGTAGATGACATCGTCGGCGACACCGGCGGGGAATTCGCAGCCCTCGGTGGTGATGACGATGGTCTTACCATTGCGGGCTTTGATCTCCTGGATGGAGGAGACGAGCTTGTTGAAGATTTCGCCTTTGGGAGCGAAGAAGACCGACGGACATTTCTCGCTGATGAGTGCGATCGGGCCGTGTTTCATCTCGGCGGCGGGATAGCCCTCGGCGTGGATGTAGGAGATTTCCTTGAGCTTCAGCGCGCCTTCGAGAGCGACCGGAAAGAGGGAAAGCCGGCCGAGGAAAAGCATGTCGGTGTAGTGGGCGTACCGCTTGGCGATTTCTTTGATGCGCGGAGCCTGCTCAAGGGTCTTGCGAACGAGGTCGGGGGCGGCCTTGAGGGCTTTCACGTACTCGATGCCATCGCTGAAGCTCATGTCGCGCATGCGGGCGACGTAGAGGGCGAACATGGCGCCAATCAGTAGTTGAGAAGTGAATGCCTTGGTGGAGGCGACGCCGATCTCGGGGCCGACGTGCTGGTAGATGCCGCCATCGGCTTCGCGGGCGATGGAGGAGCCGACGGTGTTATTGATCGCGAGGACCTTGTAGCCCTTGCGCTTGGCCTCGCGAAGCGCGCCGAGCGTGTCGATGGTTTCGCCGGACTGGCTGACGACGAAGAAGAGGGTGTTTCCGTCGAGCGGTGAATTGCGGTAGCGGAACTCGGAGGCGTAATCCACCTCGACTGGAACGCGCGCGAAACGCTCAATCAGATGCTCGGCGACCAGACAGGCGTGCCAAGCGGTACCGCAGCCGCAGAACGCGAAGCGATCGATCTGGCGGAGCTCGATGGGTGAGAGATTGAGGCCGCCGAATTGGGCGGTGCTGCCGTCGGCCGAGAAGCGTCCGCGCATGGCATTTTCGAGCGCGACTGGTTGCTCGAAGATTTCTTTCTCCATGAAGTGAGCGAAGGCGCCGATCTCGGCAGCCTCGGCACTCCACGTGACTTTGTTGACGACGGGGGAAACGTCTTCTTCGGACTGAGTGATGATCGAAAAATTCCGGCCGGTCAGGTGGACGAGCTCCCCATCTTTCAAATAGACGACATTCTGCGTGCGGCTGATGAGCGCGGAGACGTCGGAGGCGATGATGAATTCCTCATCGCCCACGCCGAGAATGAGCGGCGAGGCTTTGCGCGCGGCCACGAGCTGTCCGGGATAATCGGTGCAGATCACCGCGATGCCGTACGTGCCTTCGACGTGCATGAGGCTGCGGCGCACGCTTTCGAGGAAACGGCTTTTGTCGTCGCCGACGGTCTCTTTCTGGTAGTGATAGGCGATGAGGTTGACCAAGGCTTCGGTGTCCGTCTCGGAGGCGAACGTGTAGCCTTTGCTGAGGAGGAATTTTTTGATCGAGGAGTAGTTTTCGATCACGCCGTTGTGGATGAGCGCGAACTTGCCGTCGCTGCTGACGTGCGGGTGAGCGTTGGCGTCGGTGACGCCGCCGTGCGTGGCCCAACGCGTATGGCCGATACCGGTTGTTCCGGTGAAGCGGTGTTTGGCGGCTTCCTTGGCGAGGACTTCGACACGTCCGGCTTTCTTGGCGACATCGATACGGTCATTCTGAAGAACCGCTACGCCCGCCGAGTCGTATCCACGGTACTCGAGACGTTTGAGGCCTTCGATGATGATGGCGGCTGCTTTCTGTTTCCCGACGTAACCAACGATTCCACACATAGTTTTTTTTGCTTTTGGCTGGCGAAACTACCGACCGCGGCAAACGTGGAGCAAGGCTTTAAGACCCACAAATATGCCAACTCCCAAAGTCATCTCCGTAATCATGGGTGGAGGTCGCGGAACGCGTCTCTATCCACTCACGATGGAGCGCTGCAAACCCGCCGTTCCCCTCGCCGGAAAATATCGTTTGGTCGATATCCCCATCAGCAATTGCATCAACTCAGGGCTCAACCGCATTTTTCTGCTGACGCAGTTTCATACGGCTTCGTTGCACCGGCATATTCAATCCACCTACCACTTCGATCCGTTTGGCGGCGGGTTTGTGGATATTCTTTCGGCGGAGCAGACGGAGAAAAGCGCGGACTGGTACCAAGGAACCGCGGACGCCGTCCGTCGGAACCTTCAGCATTTTCGCACGTTTTCTCACGATCTCGTGCTCATTCTTTCGGGCGATCAGCTGTACCGGATGGATTTTCGGAAAATCATCGCGCAGCACATGGCGACCGGAGCGGATGTGACGATCGCGGCGGTTCCGTTTCCCGCTTCGAAGGTGGAGGGGCTCGGCCTCATGCGGGTTAACGACAATCTCTCGATCGCCGAGTTCGTCGAGAAGCCGAAAGACCCGGCGGTGATCGACAGTCTCGCACTGAGTCCGGCGCTCGAGGCGAAACTTGAAAAACCGGTGGCGGGTGAGAAGCACTGTCTGGCGTCGATGGGCATCTACGTTTTCAACCGCACGGCGATGGCCGATGCGTTGGACAACAACATGACCGACTTCGGCAAAGAGATCATTCCGGGCCTGCTCGGGAATAAAAAACTCTTTGCCCATATCTTCGAGGGATACTGGGAGGATATCGGGACGGTGAAGGCGTTTTTCGACGCCAACCTCGCACTCGCGCAACCCTTGCCGCCGTTTAATTTTTTCGACGCAAAGGATCCGATCTACACCAAGGACAACTATCTGCCCGCGTCGAAGATCAACAACTGCGCCATCGACTATGTGGTGATCGGCGACGGTTCGATCATCGAGGACTCGACGCTGAAGCACTGCGTTTTGGGAATCCGATCGTTCGTGCGCGAAGGAACCAACCTGCAGGATGTCGTCATGATGGGCTCCGATTTTTATGAGACGCCCGACCAGCTTGCGACCAACACAGCAGAGGGGCGCCCGCATCTCGGCCTGGGTCGCAATTGCATCATCCGAGGCGCGATCATCGACAAGAATGCGCGTATCGGCGATAATGTGACACTATCCGTCGAGGGTAAGCCTGACGGAACCTACGATCATGGCGTTATTATCCGCGACGGTGTGATGCTTGTGCCCAAGGGCGGCATCGTTCCGAGCGGCACCGTGATCTGAAGAATCTTCTCTTGGCTTCTCGCTTGGCGATTCCGGTCGCGAAGCGAG
>CAMLSH010000229.1 GCA_946482625.1 uncultured Opitutaceae bacterium | reverse complement strand
GCCAAGATGAAGGGCCAGGACGTGATCTCGCTCGGCGTGGGCGAACCCGATTTCGTGACGCCGTGGCATGTGCGCGAGGCGGCGATTTTCGCCCTCGAGCGCGGCAAGACCTACTACACGTCGAACCTCGGCATGATCGAGCTGCGCCGCGCGGTTTCGACCTACGTCGCGGAGCATTTCAACGTCAGCTACCGTCCGGAGGATCAGGTGATCATCACGGTCGGTGTGTCCGAGGCGATCGATCTGGCGCTGCGCGCGCTGTGCAATCCGGGCGACAAGGTGATGTTTCACCAGCCCTGCTACGTGTCGTACAGCCCGAGTGTGACGCTCGTGCATGCCGAGGGCATCGCGGTGCCGACGTACGCAAAAGACAACTTCGCGCTGACCGCCGAGGCGCTGCGCGCGGCCTGGGTGCCGGGCTGCAAGATTTTGATGCTCAACCTGCCGTGCAATCCCACGGGCGGCACATGCAGTCTTGAGCAGTTGACCAAGATCGCGGAGTTCTGCCGCGAGAAGGATCTGCTCGTGATGAGCGACGAGATCTACTCGGAGCTGACGTTCGACGGTGTACACACGAGCATCGCGAGTCTGCCGGGGATGGCTGAGCGCACGATTTTCCTGCACGGATTTTCGAAGGCGTTCGCGATGACCGGCTGGCGCATTGGTTATGCGTGCGGACCGGCGGCCCTGATCGACGCGATGATGAAGGTGCACCAGTACACGATGCTGTGCGCCTCGATTGTCGCGCAGGAAGCGGCGCTCGAAGCGCTCACGCGCGGCTGGGACAGCGTGCTCAAGATGCGCGAGCAGTACCATCGTCGCCGCGATCTGATCGTGCGGCGCTTCAACGAAATCGGCCTGAAGTGCCATTCGCCGCGCGGCTCGTTCTACGCGTTTCCCGAGATCAAATCGACGGGGCTCACTGAGAAGGAATTTTCATTCGGCCTGCTCGAGAAGGAGAAGGTTGCGGTGGTTCCGGGCGCGGCATTTGGCGAAAACGGCATTGGTCACGTGCGTGCGTGTTTCGCGACGAGCTACGACCAGATCATTGAGGCGTGCAATCGCACCGAGCGCTTCGTCCAGGGCCTCAAAAAGTAACTCACTCACTCGAACTCCGAACGGGCGCAGAGGAAGAAATTCTTCCTTTGCGCCCTTCGCGTTTTTTACGTCCACTGCTTTCAAATTTATGGCACGCACCGTCGCAATCGTAGGCCGACCCAATGTCGGCAAAAGCCGTCTCTTCAACCGGCTGGCGCGGAAGCGCATCTCCATCGTTCATGACCAGCCTGGCGTCACGCGCGACGTCATCATGACGGAAATCAAAGATGGCGACTACACGTTGCTCGATACCGGCGGTCTCGGTTTCAAAGATGGAAACATCACGCCAGCCGCACTCATCGCCGCATCGGAAACGCAGGTGGGTTTTGCGATCGATACGGCCGACCTGATCCTCTTTGTCGTCGACGGTTTGGAGGGCATGACCGCGCTCGACCAAAAAATCGCGCAGATGCTGCGGAAGAGCAAAAAGAAGGTGCTCCTCGTGGTGAACAAAGCCGACTTTAACGAGGACAAGATCGACCTCGCGGAAGCCTATCGCCTCGGCCTCGGCGAACCTATCCGCGTCTCCGCCGAACACGGTGCGAATGAGGGCGTTCTCCGCGACGCGATCCTGCAACAACTCGGTCCGATCCCGGACGAAGATCTCCCTGATCGCTCCGCCGAAAAGCCGCTGTGCGTGTGCTTCATTGGCCGCCCGAATGTCGGCAAATCGTCGCTGAGCAACCGGCTGCTCGATAGCGATCGTTTGATTGTGAGCGATGTGCCCGGGACGACGCGCGATGCGGTGTCATTGGATTTTCAATTCAAGGGACGCGATGGCGCGATGTACCCGTTCAAACTGATCGACACGGCCGGCATCAAGGCGGCGACCAAGCTGGCCTCGCCAGTGGAGTATTTTTCGCGTCTGCGCTCGCTCGATTCGATCAAGGAGACGGATGTCGTTTTCCTCGTGCTCGACGCGATGGATGGCGTGACCCAGCAGGACAAGGCGATCGCCGGCGAGGCGGTGAAGGAAAAGAAGCCGATCGTGATCATCGTGAACAAGTGGGATCTCGTGAAGAAGACCTTCGAGAAGGCGGGTGGCATTCCCGGCTACAAGAGCGAACGCGACTATCGCGAGAAGTACGAGAAAGCGGTTTTCGAGAGGCTGTTTTTCACGCCCGGTTCGCCGCTGATCTTCGTGTCGGCGATGAGCGGATACGAAATCGACCGCATGCTCAACGCAGCGGTGAAGCTCAACCGCACGCTCGATATCAAGATCTCGACGGCGAAGTTGAACAAACTCATCGGCTATCTCGCCGAGCGCACGCCGCCGCCGGCGGTGGGTGGCAAACGTTTCCGCGTGTACTACGCGACACAGACCGGCACGCGTCCGTTTCGCATCAAGATTTTCTGCAACCGCGAAGAGAAGCTTACCGAGCAGTATCGTCGCTATCTTGAAGCGGGCATGGTCGATGAGTTTGGGCTCAATGGCTGCCCGATCTATTTCGATCTCGTCGGCAAAGAGAAGCACGAGCCCGGCACAGCTTACTCCGGCAAAGAGGCGCGTGGTCTGCCTCATCGCCCCAAGTGGAAAGCGGGTGAAAAGGTGGCGGAAGAAAACGATTCCAAGTATGAAACCTTCGAAGACTGATTACCGCGGCGGCGACGCGCTGACGCTCGCGACCAAAAACCTCGAGCTCACTGTCACGACCGCGGTCGGGCCGCGCATTGTTTCTCTCAAGACACGCGGGCCGAAGGCGAAGAACCTGTTATTCGAGTTCGCTCCCGATGCGCCGCGTGCGCACGGCTACAATCTTCGCGGTGGACATCGCCTCTGGCATTCGCCCGAGCACGTCGTGCGCACGTACCAGCCGGATGATGAGCCTCTCGCACTGAAGCCGGTGAAAAACGGCGTCGCGCTGGCCCAACCGCTGGAGGAAAAAACCGGGATTCAAAAAGCGCTGAAGATTGAGCTCATCAGCGACCGCACTGTGAAACTCACGCACGCGATCACGAATCACGGCTTGTGGCCGGTTGAGTGTGCGGCGTGGGCACTGACGATGTTGCGTGGAGGCGGTTATGGCGCGCTTCCCTTGCTCCCGAAAGGCGACCACGCCAGCGGCGATCTGCTGCCCAACTACGCGCTCGTGCCGTGGACCTACACCGATCTTTCCCAGCCGGTTTGGGAGATGAATCGCGATTTTCTCGGCATCAACACATCCAAGGCGACGGCGCCGCACAAACTTGGCATCACCAACTATCCCGGCTGGTCGGCCTACTGGCTCGGTGGCGTGACCTTCGTGAAATATTCTCCCGTCGTCGCTGGCGCTTCGTATCCGGATCTCGGGTGCGCGTGGGAAACGTTCACCAATGGCGAAATGATCGAGTTCGAGACGCTCAGCCCTTTGACGAAATTGTCGCCGGGCGACAGCGTGTTGCTGACGGAGCATTGGACGCTGATCGAAGGCTTGGAGAAGCCGTCCACGCCTGCGGCGTTCGCAAAGCTGAGCGCGGCGGTGGGGAAGTGGATTAAGACGCTCGCGTGAGCGAGGGTTGGTTGAATCGCAAAGACGCGAGGACGCTGAGATAGGAGCAAAGTCGGTCTGTGGTGATTGGCGCTTTGCTTCTTTGCGTCTTCGCGATTCAAAAACTGAACGCCAATGCTGAAACCGCTCCGACTCGTTTTTATGGGCTCCGATGCCATCGCGCTGCCGCTGCTTGAGTGGCTCGCGGGCGAGGGGAGTGCGTTGGCGCAGGTGATCGCGGTTTACACGCAACCGGATCGAGCGGTCGGGCGGGGACAAAAAGTGCAGGCCAATGCGATCAAGATCTGGGCGCTGGCCCGCGGGCTGCCCGTGTTTCAGCCGGAGAAACTCTCTGAGGAAACGCGGGCGGAATTGGCGGAGTTGAATGCCGACGTATCGCTCGTGATGGCGTACGGACACATCTTGCGCGACGCGTTCATTGCCACGCCGCGACTCGGAACGCTGAATTTGCATGCGTCGATTTTGCCGAAGTATCGCGGCGCGTCGCCGATTCAGACGGCCGTGGCTAACGGCGAAAAGGAAACGGGCGTCACGCTGATGCGCATCGTGCGGAAGCTCGACGCGGGGCCGGTCGCGGACGTTGAGCGTGTGTCAATTGATCCGCGTGATACTGCGGTGGAGATCGAGTCGAAACTGGCGGCGGCATGTGTGCCGTTGGTCAAGCGAACGCTGCCGAAATTGGCCGAGGAGACGCTGGTGTTTGCTGAGCAGGACGAGACGTGCGCGACGTTTTGCCGGAAGCTCGCGAAGGACGATGGTGCGCTGGATTTCAATCACCCGGCAGCGGTGATAGCGGCGCGCGTGAACGGACTTTTCCCGTGGCCGGCGTGCTCGGTGGAAATCAACGGCCAGCCGGTGAAGCTGGGGCTCGCCGAGACGGCGGAGATTGGCGCAGGGACCGCCGGCGGACCGCCGGCGCCCGATGCCGAAAGCCGCCCAACGGCCTCTCCGGGGGAGATACTTGGGGCGGATACAGAGGGTTTGCTTGTGGCGACCGGCGATGGCTTGGTGCGTTTGCTGCGGCTGCAGCGACCCGGCGGGAAGATGCTGGCGGCGCCGGAGTTCCTGCGCGGATTTCCCATCGTTGCAGGGACGTCGATTGCCTCGCGCCCGTTGCCGATGCTGGTGGGGGCGGAACCGTTTCCGTTTAAGCGGTAGGGGGGATTGTTATGGGTGGAGCGCGCACCGAGCGCCCTGAAGGGCGTTGCCGGCGATAGGGCCCGTATTCTGTGCGACGTCGCACAACGTGCGCGGAGCGCCCGTTCCACCTTGCGGACTTCCGATCAACGACGCGCGCATCTTTGCACTGTCCGACCTGCGCGGTCGCTCGACAGTCAGGGAAACATCTGTGTCGTTTTCTTCTATGCGTTTTCTACCCCGAGTTCTCGTTGGCGTGTGCCTCGCTTCGTCGGTTTCCTCGGTTTCGTCCGCTCAGAATTTGCCGCTTGCGCCATGGGTCGCCGACAACGGAGACGGGACGTACAAGAACCCGATCCTGTATCAGGATTTCTCGGACCCGGATGTGGTGCGCGTGGGCGACGATTACTACATGACGTGCTCGACGTTTCACGTGACGCCCGGGCTGACGCTGCTGCACTCCCGCGATCTGGTGAACTGGAGTTATCTCGCGCAGCCGTTGAAGTCGCTTGTGCCGGGGAAACATTTTGAAGCGGTTCGCCCCAGCGAAGGGGTTTGGGCGCCGAGCATCCGGCATCACGCGGGGAAGTTTTGGATTTTTTATCCCGATCCGGATTTCGGCATCTACGTGATCACGGCGAAAGATCCTGCGGGCCCCTGGACGGAGCCGCATCTGTTGCTCGGCGGTAAAGGCCTTATCGATCCGTGTCCGCTGTGGGACGACGACGGCCGAGCCTGGCTGGTGCATGGCTGGGCAAAGAGTCGCGTGGGCTTTGGCAATCGCCTCACCGTACGGGAAATTTCTACCGACGGCCGGAGTCTGCTCGACGAGGGTGTGGTCGTCGTCGACGGCGATAAACTCCCGGGCTACCGCACACTGGAAGGTCCGAAGTTCTACAAGCGCGATGGCTGGTACTACATTTTCGCTCCGGCGGGCGGCGTGCGCGAAGGGTGGCAGTCGGTGTTTCGCTCGAAACACGTGCACGGACCTTACGAGGATCGCATCGTGCTCGAGCAGGGGAAAACGGTCGTCAACGGTCCGCATCAAGGCGCGTGGATCGAGACGCCGGCGGGCGAGTCGTGGTTTTTTCATTTCCAAGAGATCGATGCGCTTGGGCGTGTGACGCACTTGCAGCCGGTGGTGTGGAAAGACGGTTGGCCGGTGATGGGCGAAGATCCCGACGGCGACGGGAAAGGGCAGCCGGTGCTCGTGCATAAAAAACCGGTGCTCGGCGGACCGAATCCGATTCGCACGCCGCAGGTGAACGACGAATTCGATCAACCCGAGGTCGGTCCGCAATGGCAGTGGTCGGCGAACGCGAAAGCGGAATGGAGTTCGCTCAGCGCGGCGCCCGGCAAGCTGCGGCTCCTCGCGCAACCGGTGAACGAAGCCGGTTCACTGTGGCATCAGCCGTCGGTGTTGTCGCAACGCATTTCAGGGCCGGCGGCGACGGTGACCGCGAAGCTTAGCGTCGAGGGCGACGTCGACGGCGCGCGCGCGGGGTTGGTCGTGCTCGGCGACAGTTACGGCTGGATTGGTTTGCGACGCGAGGCGGGGGCTCTGCGCGTTGTTCTCGCGACGGCGACGGGCGTGAAACACTCGGCGCCGCAGTCCGAGATCGTGAGTGCGGATGTCGCGTGGGACGGCGGACCGATCTGGCTGCGGGTGAC
>CAMLSH010000228.1 GCA_946482625.1 uncultured Opitutaceae bacterium | reverse complement strand
ACGCGAAAGTGGAGAAAATCCTGCGTCTCGATCAGCTGAGGAAGAATGACCCGGCCGTTGTAGGCCGTATAGGTCGCGCAGTAGGTGACAGTGCCATCGTCCTCGGTGAAACGCACAAAACGCGCGTCCTCGATGCCGTTGCTCTCGTTGGCCGACACCGGGAAAATGATGCGTTCGCTGAGCAGGATCTTCGGCGAGAAACGCAGCTCGTAGTTGGAATCCGCCAGCCACTTGATGCACTCCAGCGTTCGGGAAAACTCATGTGTGGCCGGCAAGGCTTCGTGGCGCGTCCTGGCAATACTGATACTTAGATCGCTGCGGGTAAATTGTGCATCGAGCGGCGCCATGACCGCGGTGGCGCAGTCGTTTTCGAAACCCATCTCCTGTAACTTCGTGATGAAACTTTTCTTCTGATAGCTCGGATTGGGCACGATCTGCGGCATAGTCACGAAGCGAGAGACCTCGGTGAAACCGATATCGCCGCCCGGAGAGATGACGCCCTCGCGGAACTCGATGGAAGAAATATGCCCCTCGCCGGTGGCTCGCAGACTCATGATGAACCGCAGCCCTCCCTCGGCGATGCCGGTTTGATCCGGATGCGGCACGATGGAGGGATTAAACAGCGCGGCCGATTCCAACGCGTATTCGCTGGAGAACAGCGCCCCGATCAACAGCTCGCGCGCCCGTGAGAGCGGCCTCGGAGCGTCCACGTGCTTTCGCACCTTCGCGTAGTGCTCCAGCAACGGCGTTTCGATATCGAGATGCCGGGAATCGAAGTTCTGGTGCACCCGTTGCATTTCCTCCACGACCTCATCCTCCGTCAGCGCAAGCGCACGCGCGATGACCGCGGTCAGACGATCGACGTTGGACGGGATGAACGGGCGGATGATGACGCGTGCGCTGTCGGGTAAGAGAGCGATTTCATGGCGACGGACGGAGAAGGGGCTCATGGGGTGGCCGCAAACGGATGGGCAGTCGGACTCTCGGCGTGATTCATTTCCGCCAGAGAAAGGTGAAAGGCCAACGACGACTCGGCGCCTTGGTTTTCGTTAACGCGGTCTTTGTGGAGACCGTCGCTGCAGCCGCCATTGCTGTGATCGTAGAGCGGGAGACCGAGATCGTTGCGTCCGAGAAACCACTCGAAAGCGCGTTTCGCCTCGCGCGACCACACGACATTTTTGGTGACGCGAAATGCCTCCAGACAGGCCGAAACCATGGCGAGCGCTTCGACCGGTTGCTGATCGAAATCGGCGCGCGCACCGTCGCGCACGTAAAACCCATCGCTCCCGATCGGGCGGAAATGACCGGCCTGCGTTTTCTGAATGGACGCGAGCCAGCTCAATGATTTCAGCCCGATCTCCAGCGCCTCTGTATCCGGCATCCAGCGACCGCTCAGGATCAACGCCTGGGAAAGGCGCGCGTTGTCATACGTCGCGCATTCTTCGAACCATGGCCAGTTCTCGGTCGCGCAATCCTTCCAACGTTGCACGAGCTTCCGGGTGAGTGCGACGCGAAGTGCGCGCGCCTGATCGTTGTTGGGAAACTCCCGCAGATAATCGTGAACTCCGATCAACGCGAATGCCCACGCGCGCGGCGATGTGAATGCCTCCACGCCCGGCACCGCGTTGTCGAAGAGCTGGGCGGACAAACGACGACGTCCTTCGTTTCGTGAGCGGCCGGCTCCCGAGCCGAGCGCCCACAAGGCACGGCCGTGACTATCCTCGCTCCCCGCGTCCTCCAGCCACTGGCGGCCGTGGCTCATGAAATTGCGGAAGCGTCCCGTGTTGCGATTCAACGCCGCGGCGAGGAACGCGAGATAAGTCGTCGCCAGATCGTTTAACTTTTCGACATGCGGTTCGTTACCCAGCTCATCGAGGAGATTGCAGAGGATGAACGCGCGGGCGTTGTCATCCGTGCAGTAACCTTCGTGAAAATTGGGCACGTTAAACAGCGCGTGTTGAAAAATCCCGGTGCCGTCGCTCATGCGCACGAGGTGGTCGAGACGGAGCGGCGGAAGCTCGTAAGGACGGCTGGCCAGCGTCCATCCCGCGAAAGCCGTGCGCGGTTGCGCGCGGCGGTCGATGCGAGCGCGTTGAAACGACTCCACGTAACGCTGCGCCACCGCCGGCCAGATCATGTCACGGCCCAACTGATACGCGTCATGTCGTGTCCTTTCCAGACGCTCCGGATGATCGAGAAATTCGCACACGCCCGCGGCGATGGCGGCGGGATTGCGAAACGGCACGAGGATGCCCCGGCCATCGGCGAGCAGCTCCTGCGCGTGCCAGTACGGCGTGGACACAACAGCTTTCCCGGCTCCGAAAACATACGCTAGGGTTCCTGAGGTGATCTGCGCCTCGTTGAGATAGGGCGTCACATAAATGTCCGTGGCCCCGATGAACTCGGTGAGATCGTCGAGGGAAACGAAACGATTGTAGAAAATGACGTGGTCTTTCACGCCTCGCTCCTCAGCGAGCCGCTCCAAGCTCAGCCGGTAGCGTTCACCCTCACGTGCGACCAGATGGGGATGCGTGGCGCCGAGGATCAGATAGACGACGTTGGGATGCGCACGCACGATTTCCGGCAGAGCCTCGATCGCATACTCAATCCCCTTCCCCGGCCCCAGCAGGCCGAAGGTGAGCAAGACCGTGCGCCCCTCCACGCCAAACTGCGCCTTGGACAACCGCGAGTCTGAAAACGGAATATTGGGAATGCCGTGCGGAATCACATCCACCTTCGAATCGGGCACCGCATACGTATCCCGCAAAATCTCCGCGCCCTTTTGCGCCATCACCACCAGACGATCACTTCGCAGAACCAGTTCCTTCATCACCGCGCGTTGAGCCGGGTTCGGATCGCGAAGCACGGTATGCAAGGTGGTGACGACCGGCATGCGCACCTCTTTGAGCAGCGCCAGCAGATGGCTGCCGGCAGGTCCGCCAAAAATCCCGAACTCATGCTGCACGCAAAGAACGTCGGCGTTGTTGAAGTTCAGGAAGTCCGCCGCGCGGCGGTAAGAATCGAGATCCTTCTCCAGCATCTCGAAGCGGACGCGGGGAGGATATTTATATCCCTCCACCCGGTCGTTCACCGCGCCTGCGTAACACTGGGCGGACGGCATAGCCGCTGCCACGGCCTCACAGAGGTCGTGGGTGAAGGTGGCAATGCCACACTGTCTGGGCGAATAGCCGCCGATGAAAGCGATCCGTCCCTGCGTAAGAGTGTCGCTCAACCAAGGCCTTCATTGAAATGTGAATACGCGTACCGGAAACCTGTCATTCGTCACAAAACCACCCTTGTCACGAACTAGCAATCACCAGCTCCGGATAAGATCTAGCCGTCCACTGCATTTTGACCCAGTCCGAGCTTTGCTGGGGCGCCACGCGCGGCGTTTAATCCTGCTCGGTCGCACTCACCGGCCAACTACCGGAGCTTGGGCGCACTCCACGCAGTCGTGGTGGTTTGGCACACGCCTCAATGCACACGAGCGGCACGGCCGTCGGCGAGTGGTTCGCCACGGTCGCCGGGCTTAAACGGCGCGGTAAGCGGGTCCATCGGCTTGATAGATCCATCGTCGTTGAACTCCATGCGCACGAGACAGGTTTCGCGCTTGTAGCCACTGCCGCCAGGAACGGCGTGGCGGTGATAGGCGACGTACCAGCGATCCGTACCGGGGACATTGACGACGCTGTGGTGGGCGGTGGCGACGGCGGCGCCGTTCTGGCGGAGCACGATGAAGTCCTTTTCGGGCGACACGATCGGTCCGTAAGGAGAATCGGAAACGCCCCAGCCCACGCGATAGTCAGGGTTTCGCGCATCGTCGATGGACCACATGAAGTAGTACTTGCCCGCACGTTTGAAGACGACGGTGCCTTCTCTGAATTCTTTGAGCCGAAATTCGACCGGCGGGCCATCGAGAGAAACCATGTCGCGATTGAGTTTATAGACGGTCGGCGTGCCGTTGCCGAAGTAGAGGTAGGCTTGTCCGTCGTCGTCGATGAACGCGTGGGGATCGATGCTGAAGGTTTTTATCTTCGCGTCTTCGATCAGCGGCCGGCCGAGCGCGTCCTTGAAGGGGCCGGTCGGGCTGTCGCCGACCGCGACGCCGATGTTATGGTTCGCGCAAAAATAGAAGTAGTATTTCCCGTCGCGCTCGATGCAGTCGGGCGCCCAAGCTTTGTTGTTGGCCCACCCCAAGTCCTTGGCGATATCGAGGATCACGCCTTCCTTTTTCCACTCCACGAGATTCTTCGAGGACCAGACGGCGAACTCGGTGGTGTTCCAGTACGGTCTATCCGAGGTAGGATAAATGTAATAGGTGTCGCCAAAAACACGGATCGCCGGATCGGCGGTGTAACCGTCCAGGATGGGTTTCGGAACGCTGGCGGCGCCTTTCGCTTCGTAAGCGTGCAGTCCGGCGAGCACATCGGCGGGCACAGACAAGAGGCTGCCGTGGCGCTGGCCCCAAACGACCGCCGTGGAGGACGTCACGTCGGTCCAGGTTTTCCAATCGGTGGTTTCGTAAACGCCATAACGGCGGTCCGCGTAGAAATCGACGTAGAGGAGCGTTTTCCCTTCGACGGTGATGAGCGCGGGACCCTCGGCGCGTCGATTCACCAGCGGCGGGTCGGGCAGAAGCGTGTAAGGGCCGAGCGGTTTGTCGGCGATGGCGGCGTGGACCGTGCCCCATTTCTTCGCGGGCTGATCGTCGGTCTCCTTCAGCACGATGACGAATTTCGCGCCGACGCGGAGCATCGTCGTGTCGATGTTGTTGAAACCCGGGTCGAACAAAACTTTCGGCTCCGTGAACGCCTGGAAATCGCGCGTCAGCGAATAGTAGGCGCGATGCCGGGGCGTCTCCGAGCCCGCAACGGGAACGGCGGACGACCACATGATGATGTAGTTTTTAGTTTCGTCGTCGTAGAAAAGCTCAGGTGCCCAGCAGGTTTGCGTGCCGGGGATTTTTTCCATCAGCGGAAGATATTTCTGCTCCGACCATTCGGTGAGGTTCTTCGACGTGGCATAACCAATACCGGTGTCGCTCCAGCCGCTGGTCCACACCATGTGATACTGGCCGTCGGCACCGAGGAGAATATGCGGATCGCGCATGAGTTTGGAGCCGACGGCGGGCGTGAGAAACACGCGGTTGAGGTCGGTCCATTCGCGACCGTCAGTGCTGTAGGCAAGGTGCAGACCGTCGCCATTGCCGCGAAACGAGGTAAACAAATACGCCGTGTCGGACGCCGCCGGTGCGGCGATGATCAGAGTGGCGCCTGTGAAGACGAAAGCGGCGATGCGGGCCAGCGAAGGGATTCGGAGATGCATGGGATAACCTACGCGAGCCGGTGGCAGAGGTTTGGCGAGTTTAAATTATGCCGGACGCGCTCGGCGCTGTTGCGTCTCTCGGGCGGCATTCGCGATGCCGCGAAACCGTAAATGCGCATGAGCGGCCCCGGACTTCAGAGCCCATCGGATCGTGGCGACTGCGGACGACGGGGACGGGCCGGCGGAGGCGGCTGCTTCGCGCCGCCGGGAGGCAGAAATTCGACGCTTTCGACGTGCGGGCCCACGTAGATCCGGGCCATGTCCGCAATCGTGTAATGCCCTGCGGGCTTCTCCATCTGCCAGGAAATCAGCCGGTCGTTAATCGTGAGGTTTTCGAAGACGATATTCCTGATGCCGCGCGCGCCGTCGAAGCCCTCGATGATCGAGATGTTCGCGCGGCTGCCGCAGTAAGAGAGATTCTTGAACGTGATGTTTTCGATACCGCGGCCGGCGGCGGTGGCGTACTTTTTGTTGTAGGTCACGCGCAGGTTCACGAGCTGGCCTTCGGTGAAATCGTCGATGCGGATATCTTCGAACCGGATGTTTCGCGCGAGGTTTTCGTCGGACACGTTGATGCTGATGCAGCCTTGGTAATCGAGCTGCGGCTCGTCGTGTTCGAGAATGTCGATGTTCGAGAACAAGAGATTTTCGATGACGTTGGGATTCGCCGGATCGCCGTGCGTGCCTATGTGGATTGGATGCGCAACATCGGCCCAAAGCGTGGAGTTGCGCACGGTGACGTTGCGAGTATCGCCGTAGAAATCCCAACGATGGCCGTAGAGCGCGATGCAGTCGTCGGAGTTGCGCATGAACACACCGTCCACCAGCACATCCGAGCAGCTCATCAGATCGATGCCATCGCTATTCCCCTGATGGCTGAAGGCGCGGATGTTTCGAATCGTGAGCGCCTGCGACTGTCCGCCGTAGAGGGTATAATGCCGGGGACTGATCAGGATCACGTCCTCGATCGTGACGTTCTTCGAATGGGTCAGCACAAACCCACGCGGGCCTTGGTAGAGCAGGCCGCGCCCGCGAATGCGGACGTTCTCGACACTGCGGCAGCGTATCGCGGCTTTCACGACAGCGCC
>CAMLSH010000227.1 GCA_946482625.1 uncultured Opitutaceae bacterium | reverse complement strand
ACCATCAAGATGCCCGCCGCCGCCACGAAGATCGCGTGGTCGCCCGACGACGCCTACCTCGCCATCGGCAGCGAAAAAGGCGCCGTCTACGTCCTGAAGTGCGAAGCGTAATCCGTGCACAGTTCCGAAGGTAGGGCGCGTTATCCCTGCCGCGCCGGTCGGCATCATACGCAGATCCCGCGTGTAGCCGCGTCACTTAAGACGCGGTCCGATTGCACCCACTCCGCGCCTAAAATGACGCGGCTACGCGCGTCGTCGCCCGCCCTCAAAAATCGTACCCGATCAAAAACCGCAGCCGCTCGTAATCCTGCACGCGCGAGTCCGGATTGTTCTGACGAAATTCGTGGCGCACGCCGAGGCTCAGCGAATCCGTGAGCTTCTTGGAAAACTCGAACTCGTTTTCCCAGCCCTCGTCCTTGTTGCGTATCGAGTAATACCAGACGCCGCGCTCCGTGATCGTGATTCTCCAAGGCAAACTCGCCTCCGCTTCGAAGAACAGCGACTCGATGTGATCGGCCGACTTTGAGTCGTCATCGAGCGACCACACGTTGAAAAAGTTCTCAGCCACACCGGCGCGCAGCTTCACACGCTCTTTGCGCAGCAAATGCACACCCACGCCGAGCTGCTGCTGCAGCAACACGTACGGGAACGGCTGGAATCCGTTGGAGTTGATCTTGTCCCGCTCCAGCAACGGACGATAGGAAGCGAAAAAACGCGGGCTCAAATCATGCCGCCAGAGTCCCGAGCCTTTGATCAAGTCCACCGTCCGGACATCGTTTTCCTCGCGAAATTCATAACGCGTTTCCAAGCGGACCTCGTCCTTCGCCCAGTTGCGGCGCACCCGGCCCTCCGCGAGAAACACCCGGCGCTCGGACGCGTCGTTCACGATGTCCGTCGAAGCCGCGAGCCGCCCCGACCACGGCTCCCACCAACGCACAATACCTTCCTCGACCTTGCGCCGAAAACGCGTGAGCAGGATCTGGTCGTACAGCGACGGCGGCACCTCCTCTTCCGCTTCCGCCTCGTCCGGCGCTTCGGCCGGCATCGGCGCGACGATCGGCGGCGGCTGCGAGGTCACCTCCACCGTCGCCTCTTTCTCCGGCACGCTCAGATTTCCAAAACGCAGCGACTGAAAAATAATCTTTCCGTTTTCACGTCGCACGAAGGTCCCTTGCACGCGGTCGCCATCGGCGAAAATCAACACATCCGCGCGCGTCTCCAGCGCACACAAGCAGCCTGCGAGTAACATGAAAAAAAGTCTCATCCTTGAAAACATCTTGATCGGGCTGCGCTGCCGGAAACGTACCAGCTCGACCGCTGGCGGCACCGGGCGCCCGGCCCGTGCCTGACCGGCGCCCGGGAAACTATGTTCCGATTCTTTTCCATCAGGAGACTCGCATCCTTTTTCAGCCAACACACCTGAAGGGAATTTTTCGCCCCGCCCGTTGCAATCGTTGATTGCAGCGCCGCACATTTCTCGCTCGCGCCTTCCTCGAAGGCCCCGTTTCGCTTCCTGCATCCGGCGCGTATCCGCGATCTCGCTTCTTGATCGCCCCGCTTTGCGCGCCAGCCCGCCGGTTCGACGCTCTCGCCGTAACAGCCGCCATTTCCTGCCCGCCCATCCGCACCCGTCATCGAAAACTCTCCCATGAAAAAACTTCCGTACGTCCTCCTCGTCGTCGTCCTCGCCCTCGTCGTGCTCAACATCGCGACCCTACGTCAGTTCGACCGACTCGAAAAACGCGTCCTCGCCCTGGAGCAGAAAACGCCCGCGCCTCCGGTCAGCCGCTGATCCCGCGCAAGCCGTGCGGCACGAGCCGGTCTCGCGTCGCCTCCGAAGGGACCGCGAATCGGCTCGCGCAAATTTCCGCCGCTTGACGCCTTTGGCATAATCGACGCTTTCACCGTCACCACGCCCGCATGTTCGCCGACACACCTTTCGTCCACGCCTTTCGCCGCTTCCTCGCGGCCGGAGCTGCGGCATTGGTGCTCACGCTGACCATTCTCGCCGCCTCCCCGCAGGCGCACGAACACGTCCACCACGACTGCCACCACGACGAAGAGCATAGCTGCGCCGTCGTCCTCTTCGCCCAAGGCATCTGGACGTCCTTCGACGTCGTCGCCGTCCCCGCGCCCGAGCTCGCGTGGGGCGAGTTCACCCCGCTTTCCCGCCCCGAGCTGCGCCTCGTGGCCCCCCGCTACCTCCGTCAACCGGAGCGCGGCCCGCCCGTTTGCTGAACGCACCCGGGAAGAACGCTGCTGCTTCGCTGGCATCGCTTTCTTCCCCGTCTCACTCGCGTAAACGCGGTCCTAGGATCTCGCACCGCGACGCGATCCACGCGCACCCGCGCCACGCCCAGCCATCGTTTTGGCTGCGCCAGCCGCCGCGCATTTGTCCACGTCAGCAAAACCACGCATCCGCATGTCCTCTTTCCGTCCCTACACACTTCTCTTTTTCGCCGCCGCCTTCGCGCACGGCCAGACCCCAACGCCGCCACCGGCCCATTCGCATTCACCCGCGGATGAACCGGTCGCGCTCGAAAACCTCGTCGTCACCGCGACCCCGCTCGAACGCCCGCAGGCCGAAATCGCCTCGCCCACGTCCGTCCTCACCGGACGCGCCCTCGCGTTGAAACTCCAGCCCACGATCGGCGAATCGCTCGGCGGCCAGCCCGGCGTCGCGTCGACCTACTTCGGTCCGGGCGCCAGCCGCCCCGTTATCCGCGGCCTCGGCGGCGACCGTATCCGCATTCTGGAGAACGGCACGGGCTCCATCGACGCCTCCTCCACCAGTCCCGACCACGCCGTCGCCGTCGATCCGCTCCTCGTCGAGCGCATCGAAATCGTCCGCGGCCCAGCCGCCTTGCTCTACGGCGGCAACGCCGTCGGCGGCGTGGTGAACGTGATCGACCACCGCATCCACACCACGCTCCCGGACCGCGCCCTCGAAGGCCGCGCCGCCTTCCGCTACAGCTCCGTCGATGACGGCGAAAGCGGCGCCGTTCTCCTCGAAGGCGCGACCGGCCCACTCGCCTGGCACGTCGATGCGTATCGGCGCACCAGCAACAACCCCCGCGTCCCCGGTTTCTCTGAATCAGCCGCCATCCGGGCCGAGGAAACCGAACACGCCGTCGAGGAAGGCGAACCTGCGCCCGAGTTCGCCCACGGTCGTCTGCCCAACTCCCGCCAGCAAGCCGACGGCGCCGCCGCTGGCTTCTCTTGGATCAGCAGTCGCGGTTACCTCGGTTTCGCCGCCAGCGGACACAACACTGTCTACGGCGTCCCACCCGGCGCGCATGAACACGAAGAGGAGCACGAAGAGGAAGAAGCGACGCTTGAAGAATCCCCCGTCCTGGCCGCCGCCGCTCTCCCCGGCGAAGACGAACACGCCGTCCGCATCGATCTCCGCCAGCGCCGCCTCGATCTCCAAGGCGCGCTCACCCAGCCCTTCGGTGTCTTCGAATCCGCCCGCTTCAAACTCGGCCTAGCCGAATACCGCCACCAGGAACTCGAAGGCGCCGAGATCGGCACCGTATTCAAAAACCGGGGCTACGATGGACGCGTCGAGCTCGTCCACACACCGGTCGGCCGCGTGAGCGGCGCCCTCGGCGCGCAGATTTCGCACAACGACTTCGAAGCCATCGGCGCCGAGGCGTTCGTGCCGCCGTCGCACACCGCGAGCTACGCGCTCTTCGCCTTCGAGGAAGCCGCCTTCGATCCCGTCACGTTTCAATTCGGCGCCCGCGTCGAGACTCAGGAGATCGAGGTGCGCGACGGCTCCGGCCGCAGCCGCGATGGCGACGGCGTGAGCCTGTCCACCGGCATCGTCTGGAAACTCAACAACGCGTGGTCGCTCGGCACCACCCTCGCCCACACCGAACGCCTCCCCAACGCTCAGGAGCTCTATTCCAACGGCCCGCACCTCGGCACCGGCGCTTTCGAGATCGGCGACGAAAATCTGGGTAAAGAAAAATCACTCGCGCTCGATCTCAGCCTCCGCCGTCGCACGGGTTTCGTCACCGGCGAGCTCACGGCCTTCGCAAACCGTTTCGACGGCTACCTCTTCGAGCAACCCACCGGCACCGAGGAAGACGGCCTCGCGGTCTACCAGTACACGCAACGCGACGCCGAGTTCTACGGCGCCGAAGCCGAGACGATTTTTCACCTGCACGAATCGTCCGCGCATGCCTTCGACGTCCGTGTCGCCGCCGACACTGTGTATGGAGAGATCCGCGACACCGGCGAAAACCTCCCGCGCATCACGCCGCGCCGTCTGACGCTCGCGCTCGACTACCGCGGCGGCCCGTTCTCCGCCGGGATCGACACGCAGTTCGTCGACCGCGCCCGTCGCCTCGCACCCAACGAAACCACGACCGACAGCTACACACTGCTCGGTGCCTCGCTCGGCTACCACTTCGACGTCGGCCGCTTCGCCTGCGACGTGTTTGTGCGCGGCAGCAACCTCGCCGACGAAGAAGCGCGCAGCCACGTCTCGTTCCTAAAAGACGTCGCTCCGCTACCCGGTCGCAACGCGACGCTCGGGCTTCGCGTGAGCTTCTGAGTCTGCGCCTCTGGAAGGTAGGGCGGGTTACCCCTAACCCGCCGGTTGAACTCAAATCGCGTTCTCGGCACTGATTTGCCGGCAGCCTCGCTCCGGGGCGTTAAGAATAACGCGCCCTACCTCGCCCAAAAGCCGAACTTGCCACGGCGCCCAGCCCGTGTCTTCTTCCGCCTCACAGCAATGACGTCCTTCGCCCACATCGCCCGCGCCATGATCATCGGCATGATGATTATTATCCGCACTCGGCCCGGGCATGGACACGTCGCGTAACGTCACAGCGAATTACGACACGTCACTCTCCACCGCCCCGGGCCACAAGCCCGGGGCTTTTTGTTGTCCATTTTTTCCAATGAAACCTGAAGCCCTCACCCTCGACACCGTCCGGCAGGCGCATGCGCGCATAGCCGGCGGTTTGCGCGCCACGCCAAGCGCGGTCTCCCGACCGCTCAGCGAACTCGCGGGCATGGGCATCATTCTGAAACACGACTATCAACAATTCACCGGCTCCTTCAAAGAACGCGGCGCGCGCAACGCCCTCCTCTCGCTTACTCCACAACAACGTGCCCGAGGCGTCGTCGCTGCCTCCGCCGGAAACCACGCCCTCGGCCTCGCCTATCACGGGGCACAGTTGGGCGTGAACGTCACGGTCGTCATGCCGCTCAACGCGCCGCACGTGAAAGCCAGCCGTTGTCGCGAGCTCGGCGCGCGCGTGGTGCAGCACGGCACGACCTACGACGAATCCGCCGCCTTCGCCGTGCGGCTCGCGCAACAAAACGGCGCGACCTACGTGCATCCGTTTGACGATCTCGCGGTGATCGCCGGGCAGGCAACGCTGGCGCTGGAAGCGCTCTTCGCATTTCCCGATGCCGACGCGTTTGTCGTTCCCGTAGGTGGAGGCGGTTTGCTCGCGGGAACCGCAGCGGTGGTGAAAGCGCTGCGCCCCGATGCGCTCGTGATCGGCGTCGAACCCGCGCACGCGCCCAGCCTCGCCGTCTCGCTCGGCGCGGGAAAGCCGGTACGCGTTCCCGTGAGTCCATCGCTCGCCGATGGACTCGCGGTGGCGCAGACGGGAGAAACGACGTTCGCCCTCGCGCGCCGCCTCGTGGACCGCGTGGTGACCGTGACAGAGGACGAACTCGCCGTCGCCGTGCTCCAACTACACGAAAGAGAAAATACCGTCGTCGAAGGCGCCGGCGCCGCCGGCCTCGCCGCTTGTCTCGCGGGAAAACTCCCCGAGCTCGCGGGCAAACGTGTCGTTGTGCCGCTCACCGGAAGAAACATCGATCCGCTCGTCCACGCCCGCGCACTATGGCGGGCGCGTTCGTTTGCGCTGGCGGCATGACATAAAGCCCTCAACTCCGGTGTAGCCGCGTTCGTTAGAACGCGGCTACACCGGAGCAAAACGCGAATACGCTGAGCACAACGCGGGCAATCCACCTCGGATCACTCCAGCCCGAAGACCGCCTTCACATAATTATCCACCGAGAACGGCTGCAAATCTTCCGCCTGTTCGCCGAGGCCGAGGAAATAAATCGGCAGCTTCAGCTGGCGATAAATCCCGACGAGCGCTCCGCCGCGGCTGGTGCCGTCGAGCTTGGTGACGACCAGGCCCGTGAGGCCGAAACTCTGGTGAAACACCTTTGCCTGCTCGATGGAGTTCGAGCCGAGCGATCCATCGACCACCAGCCAGCGGTGCTGCGGCGCAGACGCGTCGTGCTTCTGGAGCACGCGACGGATCTTCGCCAATTCCTCCATGAGATTGCTCTTCGTGTGAAGGCGCCCGGCTGTATCCACAATCAAGTAATCCCGGTTACGCGCCTTCGCCGCCTGCCAGGCATCGAACGCCACCGCCGCCGAATCCGCGCCGGTGTG
>CAMLSH010000226.1 GCA_946482625.1 uncultured Opitutaceae bacterium | reverse complement strand
CCGCTCGCGATCGTCGGCGACTCGATTTTCGCCGCGTCGATGGGCGGCGCACCGACGCCCACCGCGTACGCCGAAGCTTTGACCAACAATCGGCGCAAGGTCCTCACCCTCTACGCCGACACCGTCCTCGCCTGCGGCCACGGCCCGCTGACGACCGTCGCCCAAGAACGGAAGCACAACCCGTTTCTAGCGTACTGAACGCACCGCCAGATCGCGCCCGCACCCGCGCCACCCAGCAGAACTCCCGCCGCGCAGCCGAGACCGAACGCATCGGGGCGCTTTCAAAACCCGCTTCCGACCTGATCGCCCGGAGTGCGGTGAGCGCTCCCGTGATGGTGATGCAGCGACGCATCCAAACACTCGCAGACGTCGTCGTCGCTGACCTGCGAGAAGTTCTGATACCAGCGCCCCACCGCATCGAACGGCTCGGGACGCCACGGACAGATCAACGTGTCGACCTCGTCTGCGATTTCCTCACAGGCCTCGACCGATCCCACAGGCACTGCCACGACCAGCTCCGCCACACTTTGCTGACGGATGGCGCCGATCGCCGCGCGCATCGTAGCCCCCGTCGCCAGACCGTCATCGACGAGGATCACCGTTCGTCCGTGAAACTCCAACGGAGGCCGCCCGTCGCGATAACGTTCCTCGCGCCGCTGCAGCTCCGCCACTTCGTGGTCGGCCACCGCCGCTATTTGCAGCGGCGTGATGCCCAACCTCTCCACGAGAAACTCATCGAGCACCTCAAAACCGCCCACAGCCACCGCGCCCATCGCGAGCTCCTCGTGGCCGGGCACACCGAGCTTCCGCACCACAAAAACGTCCAGCGGCGCATCGAGCGCGAGCGCGACTTCCAAACCCACCGGCACACCGCCGCGCGGCAACGCCAGCACCATCGCGCCCGTGCGCGCGAAACGCTCTCGCAACAACTCACCCAACATCCGCCCGGCTTCGAGCCGGTCCCGATAAAGCTCAGTTTTCATCATGCGATTTCCTGGTTGTACACACAGCCGCGAAAAATTCGCCGCTGCGCGATCGTCTGCGAACGCCTCAAGAAGCCGTCGCGACGGCCTCTGATTTTTCCACGCGTATCAAGTCAGCGGTGACGCCGGAAGACCCGGCGCTTCCCGGACATTTCAAATAGAGACAAAGGGCCGGTCAGACTGTCGCGAAATCCAAAATCGTGGGTTGCACGAGCTGATCGAAATCCCTGAACGACATTTTAATGGCTTCCCGGTGGGTGCCCGCATTGAACGTGATCGTCGGTTCCTCGGCCAGCGACTGGGCCACATACACGGGCAGGCCGTACAGATTGCCGAAAGGCGGCATGGCGCCGAGTTCGCAGTCGGGGAATTGCTCGATGAACTCATCCTCGGTCGCGAGCCGCAGCGTCCGGTCGGCAAGCATGTCCTGCAAATCGGACAACACGATCTTCCGGTTCGCGGGCAGCACCACCATCGCCATCTCTCCTGCGAACACGACGATGACCGTTTTCGCAAAGTCGCGACCGGAAACATGCGCCGAGGCCGCCGTCTCTGGCGCCGTGTAAGTGGGAGCGTGCTTGATCATCGAGTAGTCCACACCGTTCCTATCCAGAAAAGCCTTTAGTTTTCTCGCTGCCATAAAGCCTCCTTTTTGGAGTTGGGGTTGGTTCGTTTTCTCTGGGCCACGTCTCGGGATCGCCCCGATCCGCTTCTCTAACGCTAGCCCGGTTCCTTCAAAAGCAACCGGCCTCCATCGAAAAACCGCTGGAGAACCCGCGAGCCACACAGTCAGCTTCGCGACTTGCGTGCCTTTTTATCGTGCGGCGGAGGCACGATCAGCACCGGACAGGGCGAATGCAGCAACACGCCATGGGTCGTGCTGCCGACGAGCAGATCGTAGAATGCCGTGTGCCCGTGCGAACCCATGACGATATAGTCGGCCGCGCACGCTTTCGCCTGCTCCAAAATTTGCGGCACCGGCGTCCCCATGAGTTGGACGGTTTCGATGGCGACACCCGTTTTCCCAAAACGCGCCTTGAGATTCCCGAGGTGTTCTGCGGCGGATTTTTTTCCGGCCGCGGAAATCTCCGTCAGATTCTCCGGTACAAACGCGTAATACTCCGGGGCGACGACTGGAAGCTGCACGACCGTGAGCAACACCACGCGGGAATCGGCGGCGCCGGCGAGCGCCACCGCCTCTGTCAGGACCCGCTCGCTCATGTCGGAAGAATCAACCGCTGCGAGGATGGTTTTCATGATCTCCAAACATAACGCGTTTTCCCTCAATTGCCACCCGCCGGCCGACGGCGCCGAGAGCAAAAAATGACCAGTCCGCAGCGCCCGACAATGCCAGCGGCGCGGAGCGTGACTCCACTCGTGCAAACGACGTCCGGGCACGTCACCGCGTTTTCGATACAATCGACCGCCTTGGTGGCCCAGCGCACAAGCCAACCCGCCGCGGGAAATCTGCCATCCACCTCCGGCCTCGCCGTTGGGCGTCCCCGCCTAAGCGCGGATTCTAGATCTGAAAATCGCCTTTGCCGGTGGTCTCGTGCAGACCGCACTCGCGCTTCAGGCCGCCGAAACGCGTATCTTCTTCCTTCATACCGTCGAGCAGCTTGGTCGTGCTGTGCCAGTCGCCGACCGACACGTAGCCTTGATCCCAAAGCGGATGATAGTTGAGGCCGTGTTCCGTCAGGTAGCGATGCACCGTGCGGTTATCCCAATCGATGATCGGGTGAACCTTCGTGATCTTGTTCTGCTGCTGCACGACTTTGAGCGCCTCGCGCGTACTGCCCTGCGTCCGGCGCAAACCCGCGAGCCACGCCGTCGCTCCGAGTTCGCGCACCGCGCGATCCATCGGCTCGACCTTGTTGATGAAATTATACCGCTTCAGCCCATCGATCCCCTGCTCCCACTGCTTGCCGTAAAGCGCTTCCTGCTCAGCGGCCGTCATCGCGGGCACGTACTTCTTGAGATTCAACCCGAGCGATTCCGTCAGATCGCGCGCAAAAGTATAGGTCTCGGGAAACAGATAACCGGTATCGATAAAGATCACCGGAATCTTCGGCGCCACGCGTGTGACCAAATGCAACATCACCGCCGCCTGAATTCCAAAGCTGGTCGTCATGACCAGTCCGTCGCCAAACTGCTCCACCGCCCACTTCACCCGGTCCTCTGCACTGGCTTTTTCAAGGTCGAGGGACGCTGCTTCGGTGACGATGGTGCTCATGGGCTAGGTCAGCCAAATTACTTAGGACATGTCTTAAGTAAAGATTAACTCTGAGATTTGCATTCCTCCTCCCGGAAATCCGCTCAGTCCAAGGGTTTATTTGCCTTCTCCGCCGCGCCAACTCCGCGCCTTTACCCCGGCCATGTTGGCCCGCGGACTCCAAACGCCTTCCTCCCACATTCCGATTGCGGCGTCCCTGCGAATCGCACTGCTTGAAAACCACCCCAGATGAAGCTCCTCCTCGTCGCCCTCGCGCTCGCCTTTGCCACGCTCCGCCTCGCCGCCGCTTCCGACAATATCCTCCAGGAAGCCAATGACGCCTATACCGCGGACCGCCACGAAGACGTTGTCCGCCTTTTCACACTCCTCCTCGACCGCGAGCCAGCGCCCGCCGCCAGCGACGCCGCCGTCTTCCACTACAAACGCGCCTACTCGCTTTTTCGCCTGAAACGCATCGAAGACGCCCGCACCGATCTCTTCGACGCGCTTGAGCTCGGCCATGAAACCGCCGACACCTACAATCTCCTCGGCCTCGTCTATTCCGAAAAAGGCGAACCCGACATGGGCGTCGAGTACGCCCAAAAGGCGGTCGAAGCCGCGCGAAAAACCTTGGATCTTCGCAGCCAGAAACGTCGCACCGATTTCGCCACCTACGCCGAAAATCTCATCGCCTGCTCGCAAGAGTTCGCCGCGCGCGACCCCGCCTTTGTCCGCGGCGCCGAAGCCTTCACGGCTGGTCGCCACTCCGACGCGAAAACCACTCTGGACCACGCACTCGCCGCCTACCCCACCGGCGCCCATGAACTCGCCTGCCGCCTGCGCCGCGGACTCGCGCTCCTCGAGCTCAGTGAGCCACTCGAAGCGCTCCACGATCTTCAACGCGTCATCGAGCTCGGCGGCGAATCCGCCTCGGTCCTCAACGCCCTCGGTCGCGCCTACTCTGGCCTCAGCAACGATATCGCCGCCTACGACCACTTCTACAACGCCGTCCTTCTCGCCACCGAACGCGCGGACAGAAAAGCCGCCAGAGAAAACGTCGCCGCCACCTCGCGGAAACTCTCCGCCCAAGCCGACGTCCTTCACGCCCAGGCCCAAGCCGCCCTGCGCCGCGATGACGCCTCCGCCGCCCACGCGCTCTACGCGCGAGCCATGCTCCTTCCCGGCGGTCGCTCCACCGACTTTCTCGCCAGTCTCGTCGCTTCCTCCGATCGGGCGATTAGCGCTTTCGACGCAGAGATCGCCCCGCTCGATAAGCTCAGCCGCACCGGCACACCCGAAAGCATCCTCGCCGAATTCCAGCGCCTCAAACAGCTCTACCCCCTCAGCACCCGCCTCGATTTCCTACGCGACGACGCCTTCTTCACGTTACTCCAAACCAAATATCCCAAGTCCTACACTCTGCTCGGCAAAGCGCGGAACGTCCCCTACGGCGAATGGAAGAAGGCCATCAAGCACCTCAACGAAGCCATCAAGCTCGCCCCCGATATCCCCGCCCTCTACCTCGACCGCGCCGCCTACCTGTCCAAGCTCAAAGACCCCAAGGCCCTCCAAGACCTCGACACCGCCGTGCGCCTTCTGGGTGGCGAAACCCATCGCACCCATTCCTGCCGCGGCGAATTCTACCGGAACACGGGCGGCACCGCCCGCGCCTTCGAACACCTGCAAGCCGCGCTCAAACTCAACCCCAACGCCCGCGACTCCTGGGAATCGTGGACCCGCGAATTTTTCGACGCTCAAGAAAAGAACCCATCGCCACAGGCCAAAACCGACGCCCCCACCGACCGCCGCTCCGCCCGTCAGCGCGCCTTCGACCTCGCACAAACTTCCCCGGGCAGCGAAGCTTCGGACCTCTACGTCGGCCTGGCCCAAACCGACCACAACATGAACGAAGGATTCCTCATCGATTACTCGGAGGTAAATCGCGCCGCTTCCGACTACTCTTGGGCCATCATCCTCGATCCGCTCAACGGCGATGCCTACTGCGGACGCGCCTATTGCTACGACCGGGTGAACGACCTCAACGCCGCCCTCGCCGACTTCACCCGCGCCAAGAACGTCGGATACTCAAGCGGCAGCGAAGGCATCGGCATGATCTGGAGAAAGAAAGCCTCCGCCAGCATCGACGCCTACCTCAAAAACGGCGGCAACTCCTCCACCGCTTCCTCCGGCACCACGTCATCCCCGCAGCCCTCCGCCAGTCGCTACTGCATGCGCTGCTCCGCCACCGGCTCCATCTACGTCTACGAAGACGACACCGATGCCTACAACCATCGCGTTCGCGTGGAGAAAAAGAAGTCCTGCCCCGAATGCGGCGGCCGCGGAGTCCGCTAAACTCCGGGCGACCGACGCAGACAGAATAAACTTCGCCGAGTCGAAGCCTTACAGCGCCTTCAACAAGCGTTCCAACTCCGCCCGCTTCGCTTGCTGATCGGCGAGCTGCTTGCGCGCACCTTCAAGCACCGCCGGTGGCGCTTTGCTTGTGAACGCTACATTCGCCAGACGCGCTTCCGTGCCCGCGATGTGCTTCGTGATCGCATCGAGTTCCTTGGTCAGACGCGTCTTCTCAGCCGCTGCGTCGACCTTCACACCGGTGTCGAGATACAGCGTGCCGTAAGGCGTCACGATCGCCGGAAACGCCGGCTCGCTCGACGTGCGTTCCACCGAAGCCGCACCGACCAGCCGCGCTATCTTCGACGAATTGCTTTCGAGCACCGCCCAGTTCGTCGCATCCGCGAGCGCGAGAAACTTCACGTCGCGTTTCTGCGCCACCGACTGCTCCGCCTTCAACTGACGGGCGAGCGAGGCGAACGTCTTCAAACCCGCCACACGCGCCGCTGCACTTTGATCGAGCGTCACGCCACGCGCGCCGAGCGCCGCGATGAACGCGTCCGAGCTGTCGATCCGCGTGTCCTGCAACAGCGACTTCTCCGCTCCATAGCCGAGCAGATGCCACAGCTCTTCCGTGATGAACGGCGCGAACGGCTCGAACATCAGCAGGAACTCGCGAATCACCAGATCCTGGATCGCCAGCACATGCGCCTTCGCCGTCGCGTCCTGCAGGCGAGCCTTCGCGACTTCGACGTACCAGTCGCAAAAGTCGTTCCAGAAAAATGAATACAGCCGCTGCGTCGCGCCCGCGAATTCGAAGTCCGCAAAGCCGCGCTCCAGCGTCTTCATCGTGTCCACCAACGCCCCGAGCAGCGCGTGGTCGTCGTCATCGAACTGCTTCGCGTCGATGCGCGCCAG
>CAMLSH010000225.1 GCA_946482625.1 uncultured Opitutaceae bacterium | reverse complement strand
AGCACCTGCCTGACGTGGGGAGATGTCGGCTAAAAACAGGCATGAATAATCACCCTCTGCATCGGCCCGATTTGCCGATATTTGAGTAAAAAGGCGCCCCATTTCGAGGCGCGCCCACGGTTCTCATACCGCGCTCGTGACTTTGCGGTCCAGGAGCTCGCGCAGGCGGAACCCCAGGTCTTCCAGACTGTAGGGCTTGGGCACGAAATCGTTCTGCCCGAGCGCCACCAGCTCCTGCCGCGCCTCCGGCGTGATGTTGCCGCTAATCACGATTACCTTCGCGTCCGGACGCAGGCGCCGGATGTTTCGGTAAACTTCCAACCCGTTCATCCGCGGGAGATTCAGATCGAGCAGGATCGCATCGATTCTACTCGGCTCCGACATGAGGACATTCACCGCCTCCACCCCATCGGCGGCCACGAGCAGCTTGTAACCGCGCGGCACAAACAAGGCCTTCATCAAGTCGCGCAGGCTTTGCTCGTCCTCAATCACCAAGATGGTCTCCGTGCCACCGGGCACGCCTCGCGCTCCGGGCGCGGTCGCCACCACCGCTGTCGACGGTTTGACCGTCTCCAGCGGCAAATAAATGAGGAACGTACTGCCCTGGCCTTCCACGCTTTCCACTTCGAGAAAACCGCGATGGTTCAAAATGATCCCGTACACGACGGACAGCCCCAGGCCGGTGCCGCCGCAGTTTTGCTTGGTGGTGAAAAACGGCTCGAAAATGCGTGCGCGCACATCCGCCGGCATGCCGCAACCGGTATCGGCCACCTGGATGCACACATAATCGCGCTCAACCTCCCCGCCGAGGCGCTGCAACGCCGCTCCAGGCACCCGCGCCGTCTTCACGCTGATGCGACCGCCGCCTTGGCTGAGCATGGCATCGCGAGCATTCACGCACAGATTCATGATGACCTGCTGGAGCTGATTCGGGTCGGCGGAGAATTCCGGGAGCGTCTCGTCCAATGCGAATTCGAACGAGATTGTCCGTGGGAACGTTTCCGCGCACATGCGGCCGAGATCCTTGATCTGCTGGTTGACCGAGACTGACTTGAACGTCGTTTCCGTTTTGCGGCTGAAGGTGAGGATTTGCCGCACGAGACCGACCGCGCGCTGGGCGGCGTCCTGGATCTCGCGCAAATGGCGCTCCTGCGTCGGGTTCGCCGGCCCGCGGCTGAGCGCGATCTCGGCAAAGCCGTTAATGATCGCGAGGACGTTGTTGAAATCGTGCGCGATGCCGCCCGCGAGCGTGCCGAGGCTTTCCATTTTCTGCGCCTGGCGCAGCTGGTCCTCGAGCTTCTTCCGCTCGGTGATGTCTTCGCGCATCGAGAGCAGATGCGTCACTTCGTCCGCGAAATTCCGGATCGGCGAAACCTGCACCGACTCCCACAACACGGCGCCATCCTTGCGGCGCGTACAGAGTTCGCCCGTCCATTTGCGCCCCGCCTTCATCGTCTCCTCGAACTCGCGGAATGATTCGTCGCTCGCGTGTCCGCCGCGGAGGACCGGGATATTTTTCTCGAAAATCTCCTCCAGGGTGAAGCCGGTGGTGTAGGTGTACCGGGGATTCACATACTGCACGCGCCCGTCGGGAGTCGTCATCACGATGGCGAAGGGCGACTGCTCGACCGCGCTGGCTAGTTTCTGGAAATGTTCTTCGGCGAGACGGCGTTTCGTCACATCGCGCCCGATCGAGCGATAGGCGATGATCGAGCCCTCGTGGTTGCGGACCGCGCAGTCTTCCCACGAAAGCCAGCGCCAGCCCTGCGCCGTCTGCCAGCGATGCTCGTGCGAACCGCGATGCGGAGCGCGGTCGATGCGCGCCACCGAGGCGCGCCAGCTGGGAAGATCGTCGGGGTGCAGCAACGTGCCCGCGTCGCTCCCCGGCCAGGAGGCACGCGGCACGCCGAATTTGCGCGCAAAGGCTTCGTTCACCGCGAGCACGCGGCCGTCGGCGGCGCGCAAAAACGCGAGCTCGACGCTGCCCTGCCATGGGCGGAGCTGTTCATCGTATTCGCTGCTGCGATAATCGATCAGGCGCAGCGTGACAATGATCAGCGAGGGCCGGCGGCTGCGGCGGTAAACCGGTTGCTCGCGTGCAGTCAGCCCGAGCGATTCAAGTTCGGCGGTCTCGAAAATCTGCCCGAGCAACTTGCCCGGCTTGCGTCCGAGCAAGGTGGCGGCGCGCGGCGTGATTTGTTGAATACGACGGTGCGAATCGAGTACAAGCACCGCATCTTCGGCCGCGGAGGTCTCGGCGTCGGTCTGCTCGTGAAGCTGGGCGGCGAGGGTCATGAGAAGGCGGCCCCGGTCGGCGCGGAATCAAATCCGCAGGACGTCGGGCCGGAAGTTCATACCAGGCCGCTCAAGACGGTTGGCAGGCGTTGGACGCTGTTGGAGAGGGCGGCGCGAGCGATGCGCGTTTCCTTCTCCTCGGTGCCGTAGAGGATTTTCCAACCGGGCAGTTCCAGCCAGGTGTCGTCGGGGATCGGATCGACTTTCTCGAAGCCGCCCGGGATGCCCGCGAAACGCACCAGCTGATCCGCCACCTGCACGGCCGCAGCATAAAAGGCATGGTCGGGCGCGGCCCCCGGATCGTTGTGATAATAAACCGCGTCGGTGATCTCCGAGGAGAGTTGATGGCGCTGCAAATAATAGCCGCCGATGCGCGCGTGGTCCCAGCCGATCAGCTCGCGTTCGCGCGCGCAGACTTCGGCGGGTGTGCGGAACTGCGTCTCGAAAATCCTGGCGAACTCATCCGGAAATGCCGACGCCAGCACGACTTTGCCGACATTGTGCAGCAGGCCGATGATGTAGTCGGTGTCGTCGTCGATCAGCAGCGTCGTGGTCGCGAGAATCTCGCGCGTCATGATCGCCGAGCCGATGGAGTGTTTCCACAGCTCTTTCCATGGCAGGCGAAGAGACGTGCGGTTGATTTTCTCCAGTTCCTCGATGACCGGAGTGGCCATGGAGAGCTCCCGAATCTGACGCAGGCCGAGATAAAAAACGGCTTCCTCGATGTTGTTCACCTTCGCGGTCAGGCCGAAATAGACGGAATTCACCATGCGCAACAGGCGCGCCGTGAGCGAGGGATCGCGACGGATGATCTCGGCGATCTGGGAATTGTAGCTCTGCTCGGAATTCACCAACCCGGCCAGCGCGCGGTTGATGCTCTGAAGCGACGCCAGTTTTGGGCAGGCGTCTATGCGGCGCATGATTTCCGCATCCGTGTAGGTTCGAAATGGGGCTCTTGTAGCGGTGTTGATGGGACTGGTCGGAAGCATGTGGCGATGCGCGGCGCCCCGCTCCCCGCGGAACGGACACGGCGTTTGTTGCCCCCATAATCGACGACAAACGCGCGGAGTTTAGGGGCTTTCTGCGGAATCTCTCCGGGGGGTTGTCCTCAAGTGAGCCCGGGGGCGGCCGATACTAGGGATTCATCGCTTTATGTCACCGGCCCGAGCCCAAGCCTTGCGTCAACCGGCCTTCGCGCAGCGCCCCGCCGGCCACGCCCCGGCACCCGCCGCTCTTCACGCGCAGCGCCCGATTTTCGCGCCCACTCGCGCCGCCCCCATCGACGCGCCATGAACGCCGCGCAACTCCAACGCACGCTCCAGACCGCCCTCAGCCACCACCAAGCCGGTCGCCTCGACGAGGCAGGGAAACTCTACCGCCAGGTTCGCACCGCCGCGCCCGCGCTTTTCGACGCGCTCCACCTTTCCGGCGTCCTCGCGTACCAACAAAGACGTTACACCGAAGCCGTCGATCTCCTCACCCGCGCCCACCGCGCCAACCGGAAACACGCCTTTTGTCAGATGCGCCTCGGCCTCGCGCTCGCCGCCGTCGGCCAGCACACCGAAGCCGAGACCCATTATCGAGGCGCCATCAAACTCGACGCCCGCATCCCCGAGGCTTGGAACAACCTCGCCCTCTCGCTCAAAGCCCTCGGCCGCCCCGCCGAAGCGGGCGACGCCTACCGCCAGGCCATCGCGCTCAAGCCCGACTACTACGATGCCCACGATCGCCTCGGCGCGCTCGTCGCCGACACCCAAGGCCTCCCCGCCGGCATCCCGCACTTCCGCCGCGCCCTCGAACTCAAACCCGATTACGCGCCCGCTTGGTGCAACCTCGGCCTCGCGCTTCTCCCACAGGGAAAATTCGCCGAAGCGCACGACTGCTTCAACCGCGCCCTCCAGCACGACCCGTCGCTGACGCAGGCCCTCGTCGGCCGCAGCCTCGCGTATCAACAAAGCTACTGCATGGACGAAGCCGCCGCCGGTTACGCCGAAGCGCTCACCCGCGACCCCACGCATCACGAAGCCCGCAGCGCGCGCCTGCTCACGCTCAACTATCTCGACTCCCTCAGCCGCGCCGACCTCTTCGCCGAACATCTCGCCTACGGCAAAGCCTGCGAAACGCCTCCACCAGCCACGCCCATAGCCACCTCTCCGGAATCCAAATTCGAAAATCAAAAATCGAAAATCAAAGTCGCCTTCCTCTCGCCCGATCTCCGCGCGCACTCCGTCGCCTATTTTCTCGAACCGATCCTCCAGCACCTCGACCGCGAACGCTTCGAGATCGTCCTCTATCACGATCACTTCCAGGTCGACGCCATGTCCGAACGCCTCCGCACGCACGCGTCGCTCTGGCGCAATTTCATCGGGCTGCCGCACAGCGTCGTCGAGAAACAGATACGCGCCGACGCGCCCGACATCCTCATCGATCTCGCCGGCCACACCGGTATCAACCGTCTGCCCGTCTTCGCCCGCCGCGTCGCTCCCGTCCAGATTTCCTATCTCGGTTATCCCAACACCACCGGCCTCGCCGCGATGGATTTCCGCTTCGTCGACACGATCACCGACCCCGGCGAAGACGACGACCGTTTTCACACCGAAAAGCTCATTCGTTTCGCCCCCACCGCCTGGGCCTACGCGCCGCCGGTCACCGCTCCCGACGTTTCCATGAACCGCCCGGCGGATCGTCCGATCACCTTCGGGTCGTTCAACAACTTCGCCAAGGTTTCCACCACCACGCTCGCGTTGTGGGCCCGCGTTCTCGCGGCCGTGCCCGATTCCCGGATACTCCTCAAAGGCCATGGCCTTCACGAACCCGAGATCGCCGCCACCATAAATGACCGGCTGGAGTCCCTCGCCATCACCCCCGACCGCATCGAGCTGCTCGGCCGCACGCCCAACATCGCCAGTCACCTCGCGCTCTACGAACACATGAGTGTCGCGCTCGACCCGTTTCCCTATCACGGCACAACCACGACCTGCGAAGCCCTCTGGATGGGCGTGCCCGTAGTCACCCTCGCTGGCGACCGTCACGCCTCCCGTGTGAGCGCCTCGTTGCTCACCGCCGCCGGTCATCCCGAATGGATCGCCCACTCGCCCGACGACTACGTCGCCATCGCCACCCGCCTCGCGACCTCGCCCGAAACGCTCGCCTCCGCCCGTCGCAACCTGCGCGACGAACTCCGCCGTAGCCCGCTGCTCGATCACGCCGCGCAGGCCCGCCGCTTCGGCGACGCGCTCATGAGCTGCTGGCAATCCCGCGTCCTCGCCACGACCTGATCCGCCCCGGCACCGCGTTTGACAACCTTTCGTCCTGCCGCCGTCATCCCCGCACCTCTCATGGAATCCGACATCGCCGAGCTTTCCGCCGAGTTCCCCTGGTTCTTCCCTATCGCTGTATTCATTTTTGGCACGCTCATCGGAAGTTTCCTCAACGTCTGCATCTATCGAATCCCGGCGAAAAAATCCGTCATCTACCCCGGCTCGACCTGCGCCTGCGGGCAGCCGGTCAAGTGGTACGACAACATCCCGGTGCTCAGCTGGTTCATCCTGCGCGGCAAAGCCCGCTGCTGCGGCCAGCCGTATTCATTTCGTTATGCGTTCATCGAGCTGCTAACCGGCGCGCTCTTCCTCGCCTGCTGGCTCCACTTCCCGCCGGCCAAAGCCGCCTGCGGCTGGTTCTTCGTGAGCATGCTGATCTGCGCCAGCTTCATCGACCTCGACCACTTTGAAATCCCCGACCGCTTCAGCATCGGCCTCGGCATCCTCGGTGTGATCATCTCGATCTTCGTTCCGTCTCTCCACGGTCAGTCGCACGAACTCGCCGTCGTCGCCGGTCTCCGCGCAGGCACGATTGCGCTGCAAGGCCTGCTCATCGGTTCGGCGCTTGTGCTCTGGATCGCGATTCTCGCCGAAACCATCCTGAAAAAAGAAGCCATGGGTTTCGGCGACGTGAAATTCGTCGGCGCCATCGGCGCCTTCTGCGGCTGGCAAGGCACCATCACCTCCATCTTCGGAGGCGCGATCATCGGCAGCCTCTGGTTTGCAGGCGCCCTGCTGTGGCAGAAAATCTCCGGCAAGCAGATGAAGTTGAAAACGCCCGAAGCCGGGGAAGCCCCCACCGATCTCGGCATGGGCGCACATGTACCCTACGGCCCGATGCTGGCCCTCGGCGG